>NZ_JBFAZW010000049.1:0-75116 GCF_040682015.1 Dactylosporangium sp. NPDC051485 | reverse complement strand
GGTCCGCCCGCGCCGCAGCGTGCCGAGCCGCTTCGCACCGCCGCGCCGAGCCATATCGCGCCCGGTGTGTCGTGCGGGGCGTTTCGCGTCCGTCGGGACGCCTCCATGTTGTGCTGCGTGAGTCGGCTCGGGGGAGTCCTGCCGGGTCGTCCGCCGGGCCGCGCCTTTGCTTGCGGCGTCGCTGGAGCGCGGCCATCGTCGTTGCCCAGAGGACCGCGCACTCGGCGATTCCACTGGATCGCCGTCCGCTCTCCCGGTTGCCGATCGTATGACGAGGGCTCGCAGCGATCCGTCTCGATCCGGCTGCCCGGCGTGCCGACGGTGGGAGCGGCCCCGCCGGGTGCGATGTGGCTATCCGCACGGTGAAACGGGTAAGGGGAGGGCGAAAGGAGAACCCTCATGACGCGATTTATCGTGCTCGGGCTGATCCTGGTCGGCGTGGCGGCCTGCGCCGAGGCGGGCACTTCCAACGCAGGCGCATCTCCGGTCACATCCGGGTCCGCTTCCGATCCGGCCTCCGCGGCCGCCGCAGGACAGTCGTCGCAGAGCGGGCGCTGCCATACCGGCGAGCTCGAGGTGACCGCGCAGGCGGCGCCCGGCGGCGGGGCGGCCGGCAGCGTTTACACGTGGCTCGTTTTCACCAACGCCTCGGGCCGGGCCTGCACGCTGTACGGCTATCCGGGCGTCTCCTGGGTCACGGGCGCCGACGGACAGCAGGTCAACCAGCCCGCCGAGCGGGACCCGTCGGGCAAGCCGGCCACGGTGACCCTCCGGCCGGGCGGGGCCGCGCACGCCCAGGTGCGCGCCGGACATCCCGACATGTTCCCCGACATTTGCGAGCCGGTGCCGGTCGCGGGGTACCGGGTGTATCCGCCGGACGAGACCAGCGCCCTGTTCGTCCCGGCGGCCGGCAGGCAGTGCTCCGCCGATGGCGTCAACCGGGCCGTCGTCGAGCCGATCGCGACGGCGGGGAGCTGAGGCAGAGGTGAACTACGTGCTCAGGCCGGGGAGCGTCTCCCTGGTCACACGCCGGCGGAGCATCACCTGGCGGGAGCCGTCGGGGTAGAGCCGCACGCGGGCGAGCTCCCAGCCGCCGTACTCGGCCTGGATCGTCAGCTGCGCGTTGGCGGTCATCCGGTCGACATTCGACGGCAACCGCAACGGCGCATATTCGTAGTCCATGGAACCGATAGTGCTACGCCGGTATCCGCTGCACCAGCCCTTCCGGAGCGGATGCGTCCGACCCGGCGACGGCGAGCGTCCCGGTTCGGGGGTCCACCGCGACCGCAAGCGGGAGCCGTACGGTGGCGTGCCGGGCCACCTCGCGGGGCGTGCCGCCGGTCACGTCGTAGCCGACCACCTCGTTGCGCTGCGTGACGGTGACCCACAGGACGTCGCGGCCGGCGTCGTGCGCGAGGGCCCAGGGGCCGCCCGGCACCGGGTAGCGCTGGCGCAGCAGCAGCGGGCCGGTCTCGAACACCAGCAGCTCGCCGTCGCGCGCGTCGACGACGGCGAAGCGGCCGTCCCCGGCGGTGGTGACCGCGGCCGCGCCGTCGCCGGCCCGCAGCGCCTCCTGCCGTGCGCCGGTTGCCGCGTCGTATACGGTGAGTGACGACTCGGTGAAGTCGAGCACGGCGATGCGCTCCTTGTCGGCGGCGAGCGCGCTCGGGCGGCCGCCGGTGTGGATCGTGCGGGTCGTGGCGCCCGTGGCGGAGAGAATGATCACGTCGCCGGTGGTGGGGAGGGCCACGGCGGTCCAGTCGCCGGTCGGCGGGACGGCGATCGCGCCGCCCTCGGCGGGCAGGGGCCAGGCCGCGCCCGTCGTGCCGTCGGCCGCCACGGTGACCACGCTCGCGCCGACGACCAACCGGTAACCATCGCTGCCGGTGGCCACCGCGCTGGGCGAGCCGTCGACCGTGACACTGGTGACGCTGGTCGCAGGCTCCCGCCGTACGAATGCGGCGTCTTTGGCGATCACCGCCAGACCGTCGCCCTTGATCGCCAGTCCGGTGGGGCCGGACGGGACCCGGACCGTCGTGCCGGCCGGGGTGTGGGAGGGCGTGGGGGCCCAGGTGGGCGTGGGGACGGTCGCGTCGGGATGGTTGCCCGCCGGAGCTGCGACATCACAGGCGGTGAGTAGCAGCAGGGCGGTCAGTGGCAGCAGGCGGCGCATCATGATCGGCCAAGATTACGTCTGGCGCTCCGGATAGCCGGAGGTGGGCGCCGAGACGTCGTCGAGGGCGGCGCGGATCTCCCGGGGCAGCACGATCTCCTCGGTCTGCAGCGCGCCGAGCAGCTGCCCGACCGTGCGGGCGCCGAGCACCGGGGCGACGACGCCGGGCCGGTCGCGGACCCAGGCGAGGGCCACCTCCAGCGGCGACACGCCGAGCCCACCGGCCGCGGTGGCCACCGCCTCGACGATCCCGGCGCAGCGTTCGTCGAGGTAGGGGGCGACGAACCGCTCGAAATGGGGCGAGGCCGCCCGCGAGTCGGCGGGGACGCCGGTGCGGTACTTCCCGGTGAGCACCCCCCGCCCCAGCGGCGACCAGGGCAGGATGCCGATGCCCAGGGCCGTGCAGGCGGGCACCACCTCGCGCTCGATGCCCCGCTCGAGCAGGGAGTACTCCACCTGCGTCGAGACCAGCGGGGCCCGCCCGGGCCAGGCCGCCTGCCAGGTGGCGGCCCGCGCGGTCTGCCAGCCGGAGAAGTTCGACACGCCGGCGTAGCGGGCCTTGCCGCTGCTCACCGCCGTGTCGATGGCCGAGAGCGTCTCCTCCAGCGGCGTGTCGGGGTCGTAGCCGTGCACCTGCCACAGGTCCACGTAGTCGGTCCCGAGCCGCTGCAGGGACGTGTCGAGGGCGCGCAGGAGGTGGCCGCGGGAGCCGTCGCGGCGGCGGGTCATGCCCGGGCGCAGGCCCGCCTTCGTGGCGATGACCAGCTCGTCGCGGGGTACCAGGCGGCCCACCAGGGCGCCGATGACGGACTCCGCCTCGCCGTCGGTGTAGACGTCCGCGGTGTCCAGCAGGGTGCCGCCGGCGTCGCGGAACGTCTTGAGCTGGGCCGCCGCGTCGTCGGCGTCGGTGTCACGGCCCCAGGTCATGGTTCCGAGGGCCAGCCGGGATACCGCCAGCCCGCTACGGCCGAGCGGTCGCTGCTGCATGCATGGAACGATACGGCCGGACGGCGCCTTCGTACGGTAGGCGGGCCCCGGGCTACCCTGGTGCCGCCCGTGCAGGGTCGCGCGGGGGACTCCTGGGAGGCAGATGTGCGGCTTGCGTTGAACCTCGGTTACCTGTCGTCATGGAACGACCCGCAGGGTCACCTCGCCGTCGCGCGGGAGGCCGACCGGCTCGGTTTCTCCTGCGTATGGGTGGCGGAGGCGTACGGATCGGACGCGCCGTCGATGCTCGCCTGGATCGCCGGGCAGACCGAGCGGATCGAGCTGGGCTCCGCCGTCTTCCAGATTCCGGCCCGCACGCCCGCCATGACGGCTATGACCGCGGCCACGATCGACAAGCTCTCCGGCGGCCGGTTCCGGCTCGGCCTCGGCGTGTCGGGCCCGCAGGTCTCGGAGGGCTGGCACGGGGTGCGCTTCGCCAAGCCGTTGCAGCGCACCCGGGAGTACGTCGACATCGTGAACCTGGCGCTGACGCGCAAGGTCGTGCAGTACGACGGGCAGCACTACCAGCTGCCCCTGCCCGACGGCCCCGGCAAGCCCCTGAAGCTCATCCTGCACCCGGAGCGCGACCACGTCCCGGTGTACCTCGCCGCGGTCGGGCCCAAGAACCTCGAGCTGGCCGGCGAGATCGCCGACGGCTGGCTGGCGATCTTCTTCGCCCCCGAGTTCGCGAGCGAGTCGCTCGGCGCGATCGCCGCCGGCCGGGCCAGGGCCGGCAAGACGCTCGAGGGCTTCGAGGTGACCGCGGGGGTACCGGTGGTCTTCGGCGACGACGTCGCGATGTGCGCGGAGCTGGTGCGCCACTACGCGGCCCTCTACGTCGGCGGCATGGGCTCGCGGGAGCAGAACTTCTACAACGCCCTGGCCACCCGGATGGGCTACGGCGACGCGGCCCGCGAGGTGCAGGATCTCTACCTGGCCAAGCGCCACCGGGACGCGGCCGCCGCGGTGCCGCTGGAGTTCATCGACCGCACCTCGCTGCTCGGCCCGGTCGAGCGGGTGGCGGAGCGGCTGCACGCGTACCAGGAGGCCGGGGTGACCGAGATCTCCACGCTCGTGTTCGGCGACGCCGACAACTCGATCGCCACGCTGCGGCAGCTGGCCGACGCGTGGGAGAAGGCGGGCCTGTAACCAGTGACGACCGTTCTGCTGCTGCGCCACGGGCGCACCACCACCAACGCCACCGGCGTCCTCGCCGGTCACCAGCCGGTCGCCCTCGACGAGGTCGGCCGGGCCCAGGCCACCGCGGTCGGGGAGCGGCTGGCCGCGGCCAAGCTCCCCCTGGCCGCCGTGGTCAGCAGCCCGCTGCCGCGCTGCCTCGAGACGCTGTCCCTGGCGCTGCCCGACGTCGTCGACGTGGTCGAGGACGAGGGGATCATCGAGTGCCGGTACGGCGACTGGACCGGCCGCCCGCTCAAGGAGCTGGCCAAGGAGCCGCTCTGGTCGACCGTCCAGGCGCACCCGTCGGCCGCGGTGTTCCCCGGCCCGGAGGGCGAGTCGATGGCCGCGATGTCGGCCCGGGCGATCGACACGGTCCGCGGCTGGGACGCGCGCATCGCGGCCGAGCACGGGCCCGAGGCGGTCTGGCTGGCCTGCAGCCACGGCGACATCATCAAGGCGATCGTGGCCGACGCCCTCGGCATGCACCTCGACCTGTTCCAGCGCATCGCGGTGGAGCCGGCGTCGGTGACCGTGGTCCGGTACACCCCGCTGCGCTCGTTCGTCCTGCGTCTCAACGACACCGGCGGCGACCTCTCGGGCTTCCTGCCGCCGGAGAAGACGGAAGGGGAACCGTCCTCGGATGCCGCCGTCGGGGGTGGATCGGGCGGTTCCGTGTGATCTTGTGCCCGGCTGCGGCATCCGACCGCCGGAGTGGATAGAGTTCTGAGCATGAGCCACCACGTGTACGCATTCGAGCCGCCGGAGCGGTTCGTTGCCGGCACCGTAGGTGCACCGGGGGAGCGGACCTTCTTCTTGCAGGCGCGCGGCGGCGGCCGGCTGATCAGCGTCGCCCTGGAAAAGGTGCAGGTCTCCCTGCTGGCCGAGAAGCTCGACGAGCTGCTGCAGGAGGCCCACCGCCGCTTCGGCGTCGACCTCGTCGCCGAGCCGGCCGCGGAGACCGCCGACAACGAGCCCCTGGACACGCCGCTCGACGAGGAGTTCCGGGTCGGCACACTGGGGCTGCAGTTCGACGTCGACACCGCCACGGTCGTCATCGAGGCGATCGCGGTCGGCGAAGAGGAGACCGAGGAACCGGAGGAGGACGAGGACGACGAGCTCGCCACGGCCGACCGGGACCGCCTCCGGGTCCGGCTGACCCCGGCCGCCACCCGCGCGTTCATCGAGCGGGCCAAGCGTGTCGTCGCCTCCGGCCGCCAGCCGTGCCCGCTGTGCGGGCAGCCCCTCGACGTCCGCGGGCACCTCTGCCCGCGCCACAACGGCTACCGGCGGTAGCCTCGCGTGCCGGCCCTGCCCGAGGACGAGGCGCTCGAGCTGCTGCGCCACGGCACCATGGAGATCGAGGGCCGGCTGATGGACGCCTCCAACGCCACCCTCCGCTGCGTGATCACCCACGCCGGCACCGAGGCCCGGTGCGTCTACAAGCCGGTGAGCGGCGAGCGCCCGCTGTGGGACTTCCCCGACGGCACGCTCGCCGGCCGCGAGTACTCCGCCTGGCTGCTCTCCCAGGCCACCGGCTGGGGCATCGTCCCGCCGACCGTGCTGCGCGACGGGCCGCTCGGCGCCGGCATGGTCCAGCTGTGGATCGACGACGAGCTGCAGAGCGATGAGCCGCTGCTGGGCTTCGTCCCGGCCGGCAAGGTGCCGAAGGGTTGGCGCCGCATCCTCTCGGCCCGCGACGAGCACGGCCGCCCGTTCGTGCTCGCCCACGCCGACGACCCCCGCCTGGCCCACATCGCCCTCTTCGACGCCGTGGCCAACAACGCCGACCGTAAGGGCGGCCACGTGATCGACACCGTGGACGGCGGCGTCCACGGCGTCGACCACGGCATCTGCTTCCACACCGAGGACAAGCTGCGCACCATCATCTGGGGGTGGGCCGGCGAGCCCATCCCCGACGAGGGGCTCGAGGTGCTGGAGAAGCTCCGCGCGCAGTACACCGCCGGGCTGGCCGAGTCGCTCTCGGAGCACCTGACGCCGGCCGAGGTGGCGATGGTCTCGGTGCGCATCGGCGCGCTGCTGCGGTCGCGGACCTTCCCGGAGCCCGACGAGGACCGCCACGCGATCCCCTGGCCGCCGATCTGAGCGGATCCGGGCCCGGCATGCTCGGCGGGACAGGGCGCCTAACTGCTGGCCCCGATGTCGAACAGGTTGCCCTCGGGATCGGCGAGCGTGCTCCACACGACGCCGTGCTCGTCGAAGTCCTTGACGTGCTTCGCGCCGAGCCCGACGGCCCGCTCGACCTCGGCCGGCAGGTCCGCGGCCTGCAGGTCGACGTGCACGCTGTTCTTGCCTGGGGTGCGGTCGGGCACGCGGACGAACATGAGCGTCACCGACCTGCCGCCGCGGCCGACGGTGGCGAAGTACGGCGACGCCCCCTCGTCGACCCCGGTGCGCAGCAGCTCGGCGTAGAACCCGGCCAGCGCGGAGGCGTCCCCGCTGCAGTCGATCGTGATGTTCGCGATCCTTAGATCGGACATTCTCCCTCGTTCCTCTCTTGTTACGAAAAGTCGGGCGCTGGCGCGCCACGACTTTTCGGATTTATAATCCGACAGGCGAAATGTCCGAAATATCTGGCGCGCCAGCGCCGGATATTTCGGTTTTTGCACTATTTGGTGAACGTCATTCGTGCGCGCTATTCGACAGGCCAGCACACTTCCGTACGGTAGCGCTCGGCGTCGTCTGTGTGCTGCGGCCCCACCAGGTACAGCTCGACGATCGGCTCGGGCAGCGCCGCATCCCGGGCCGCCACGTGCGACCCCAGCGCCCCGTAGGTCAGGTCGCAGTCGGCGAACGGACCCGCGTGCACCGCCACTGCGTACCGTCGGCCCGGCAGCGTGAGGGTCGGCGGTACCTCCGGCGGCACCGGCACGAAGGCCACCACCTCGCCCTCGTCCTGCTCGAAGAACTCCGAGGAGTACGTCGCGCCGGCCGCCCCCGCCGGGTCCAGCCCCCGCTCCACGAGCCCGCCGAACAGCGCCTGATAGCTCACCGCGCACCAGTCGCCCACCTCGTCGCGGCGCAGCCGGCCGGCGACGTGCAGGACGGGCAGTGGGGGCTGGCGGCGGTACAGCACGGTCACCGGCGGCGCCGCGTCCAGCAGCCGGCGCAGCGAGGTGACCACGTCGCGGGTCCGGGCGAGCTCGGCCTCCATCCGGTCGAGGTGCCGGGCCAGCGCCGCGCCCCGCTCCGGTTCGCCCGGCTCGGCCAGCACCTGCCGGATCTCGGCCAGGGGCATGTCCAGGCCGCGCAGCCGCCGGATGAGGTGCGCGTCGCCGACCTGGCCCGGGTGGTAGCGCCGGTGCCCGCTGGTCGCGTCCACCGCGGCCGGGACCAGCAGCTCGATGTCGTGGTAGTACCGCAGCGTCTTGGCCGAGAGGTGACACAGCCGCGAGAACTCCCCGATCGGCACGCCCGTCGTCATGACAGTCAGTCAAGTCCTTCCAGCCACTGGAACTGCAAGCGGCAGAGGCGGGGATCATCACATGCTCCGAACGCTGCGCGCACAGATACGCTGTTGGTCATGGAGTCCTGGACCGCACCGGCGCTTCCCACGCTGCCCCGCCCCGGGGCCGCAGACGCCGCCCCGCTCGCCCTCTTCGACTCGGCGCGGCGGGAGATCTCGCCGGTCGAGATCGCCGGGCGGCCCGCCACCATGTACGTCTGCGGCATCACCCCGTACGATGCCACCCACCTCGGCCACGCCGCCACGATGATCGCGTTCGACCTGGCCAACCGGGTGTGGCGGGACGCCGGCCTCGAGGTCGACTACGTCCAGAACGTCACCGACGTCGACGACCCCCTGCTCGAGCGGGCCGCCCGCGACGGCGAGGACTGGGTGGTGCTCGCGATGCGCGAGACCGCGCTGTTCCGCGAGGACATGGAGGCGCTGCGCATCATCCCGCCGAAGCGGTATGTCGGCGCGGTCGAGTCGATCCCGCAGATCGCCCGTAAGGTCTCGGCGCTGCTCGCGTCCGGCCACGCGTACACGCTGCAGGACGGCACCGACGACGTGTACTTCTCCGTCGCCTCGGCGCCCCGCTTCGGCACCGAGTCCAACCTGTCCCGCACCGAGATGCTGCGCCTGGCCGCCGAGCGCGGCGGCGACCCGCAGCGCCCCGGCAAGCGCGACCCGCTCGACCCGCTGCTGTGGCGCGGCCTGCGCGAGGGCGAGCCGGCCTGGGACGGCGGCGACCTCGGCCCCGGCCGCCCCGGCTGGCACATCGAGTGCGCGGTCATCGCCCAGAGCCTGCTCGGCGACACGATCGACGTGCAGGGCGGCGGCAACGACCTGCTGTTCCCGCACCACGAGTGCTCCGCCGCGCACGCCGAGGCGCTGTCGGGCAAGGCGCCGTTCGCCACGCACTACGTGCACGCCGGCATGATCGGCCTCGACGGCGACAAGATGTCCAAGAGCAAGGGCAACCTCGTGTTCGTGTCGCGGCTGCGCGGCGACGGCGTCGACCCGATGGCGGTGCGCCTGGGCCTGCTCGCCGACCACTACCGCAACGACCGGCAGTGGAACGACGACGTGCTCAAGACCGGCCAGCAGCGGCTGAGCCGCTGGCGGGCGGCGGCCCGGGCCGGCATCGGCCCGTCGGGGGCGGAGCTGATCGCCCAGCTGCGCGAGCGGCTCGCCGACGACCTCGACTCGCCCGGCGCCCTCGCCGCCGTCGACGCCTGGGCCGACGCGAGCCTCGCCGACGCGGGCGACGACCGCGAGGCCCCGGCCCTGATGATCGCCGCGGTCGACGCCCTGCTCGGGATCAAGCTCTAACCCGTTCCGGCTCTTCGTCGCCGGCCACCTGTCGGACGGTGGCCGGCGGCGGGGCCCGTCAGGTACTCCATCAGCCTGGCCGTCGCCGGCGGGTCCGGCGGTTCCCCGTGGACGGCCGCGCTGACCCGGCGCCCGCCGCCCCCCAGCACCCGGGTCGCCACGGCGGGGGAGCGGTGCGCCCGCAGCGCAAGGTCCGGCAGGATCGTGACCCCCAGGCCCGCCGCCACCAGCGCCTGCACGGCGACGTAGTCGTCCGTGGTGAACGCGATGTCGGGCGTGAACCCCGCCTCCCCGCACCGCCGGACCAGGCTCTCCCGGCAGCGCGCGCAGCCCGCGATCCACCGGGCCCGCCGGAACGCGGACAGCTCCTCGCCCTCCTCGCCGGGGCGGGTGACCAGGTGCAGCGGCTCCTCGAACAGCGGGGTCAGCCGCGCCCCGCCGGAGCCGGCCGGGCCGTAGTCGAACACCACGGCCAGGTCCGCCTCGCCCGCGCGCAGCAGGCGCAGCGCCTCCGGGGGCTCGGCCTCCACGAACTCCAGGGCCACGTCCGGGTGGTCCGCGGCGAACCCGGCGGCGGCGAGCGGGACGAACGAGCCCAGCGCCGACGGGAACGCGGCCAGGCGGACCCGGCCCGCGCGCAGGCCGCTGTGCTCGGCCAGTTCCGCCTCGGCGGCTTCGAGGCGGCCCAGGATCTCCTCGGCCCGCTCGGCCAGCAGCAGGCCCGCGGGCGTGAGCCGCACCCCGCGGCCGACCCGCTGCAGCAGCTGCGCGCCGGTCTCGGCCTCCAGCCGGGCGAGGTGGTGGCTCACCGACGGCTGCGCATAGTGCAGCGCCTCGGCCGCCGCGGTCACGGTCCCGTGCCGGGCCAGCGCGACGAGCACCCGCAACCGCGTCACGTCCAGCATCCATCAATCGTGCCTATGGTTTCCAGGCAAAACAAGCATTGGATTTATTGATCGTACGGCGAGAAGCTCCCACCATGCTCACGATGCGCGACGTCCTGCAGGCCCGCCGGATCGTCCAACGCCACCTGCCGCCCACCCCGTCCTGGTCGTACCCCCTCCTCGACGAGGCCGCCGGCCGCCACCTCGTCGTCAAGCACGAGAACGCCCAGCCCACCGGCGCGTTCAAGGTCCGCGGCGCCCTCAACCTCCTGCACGCCGTGCGCGAGCCCGTCGTCACCTACTCCACCGGCAACCATGCCCGCGCCATCGCGTACGCGGCCCGCGCGTTCGGCCGCCACGCCACCGTCGTCATGCCGGAGCACGCCGACGAGCTCAGGGTCCGCGCCGTCGAGGCGCTCGGCGCCACGGTCGTGCGCCACGGCGCGAACATGGCCGACGCCGAGGCGCACGCCCAGACGCTCCCCGGCCGCCTGATCAGCCCCGGCGACGAGCCCCCCATCGTCGCGGGCGTCGCCACCGCCTACCTGGAGCTGTTCGAGCGCCATCCCGACCTCGACACGGTGGTCGTCCCGGTCGGCTCGGGCACCGGCGCGGCCGCCGCCGGGCTGGTCGCGGCCGCGGTCGCGCCCGGCTGCCGGGTCATCGGCGTGCAGTCGGCGGCCGCGCCGGCCGCGCACGACTCGTGGCGGGCGCGCGGCTGCGTGCGACGCGAGAACCGCACCCGCGTCGACGGGCTGGCCACCGGGCGCGGCTTCGAGGGGCCGCAGGCGCTGCTGCGCGCCCACCTGGCGGACTTCGTGCTGGTGAGCGACGACGAGATCGACGCGGCCCGGCGGCTGCTGGCCCGGCGTGCCGCCACCCAGGCCGAGGGGGCCGGCGCGGCGGGGCTGGCAGCGGTGCTCGCCCGGCCCGACCTCATGGGCCGCGCGGTCGGGGTGATCGTCACGGGGGCCAACGCCACCGAATTGGAGCTTGCCCGTTAGGCGCTTCGTTCCTACCGTTCGCCGATTCGCCGGCGGGCGCCGGGCGCCACCCGCCGTGGATCAGGTTACGTCGATCGATACGGCCTGCCGCCCAGGCCGACCCCCGTCGAAAAGAGGTCGCCGTGACCGGACCCGAAGAGCGCACCACGCCGCGGGCAGGTGACCGCAGCCCCTGGAACTGGCTGCTGTTCATCCCGATCGTCGTGCCACTGCTCACCTTCCTGTTCAACGCCGACGGGCCCCGCCTGCTCGGCTTCCCGCGGTTCTACTGGCTCCAGCTGGCCTTCATCGTGCTCGGCGTGGGCACCACCACGCTCGTCTACGAGATGACGAAGCGGAGGTGAGCGGGCATGTGGCGCGACCATGAGCTCGAGATCGCCATCTTCGTGATCCTGTTCCTGGCCGTCAGCGCGGTCGGCTTCGTCGCCGCCCGCTGGCGCCGCCCGGACACCCTGGCCCACCTCGACGAGTGGGGCCTGGGCGGGCGCAGCTTCGGCGGCTGGGTCACCTGGTTCCTTGTGGGCGGTGACCTCTACACGGCGTACACGTTCGTCGCCGTGCCCGCCCTGCTGTTCGCTTCCGGCGCGGCCGGGTTCTTCGCCGTGCCGTACACCGTCATCATCTATCCGCTGGTCTTCCTGGTGCTCGTGCGCATGTGGTCGGTGTCGCACCGGCACGGGTTCGTGACGCCGGCGGACTTCGTGCGGGCCCGGTTCCAGTCGCCGACGCTCGCGCTGCTGATCGCCATTACGGGGATCGTGGCCACCATGCCGTACATCGCGCTGCAGCTCGTCGGCATCGAGTCCGTGCTCAAGACGATGGGTCTCACCGGCTCCGGCGCCCTGGCCCGGCACCTGCCGATCATCATCGCGTTCGCGATCCTGGCCGCCTACACGTACTCCAGCGGCCTGCGGGCGCCCGCGCTCATCGCCTTCGTCAAGGACATCCTCATCTACGCGGTGATCCTGGTCGCCGTGTTCTACCTGCCGGCCAAGCTCGGCGGCTGGGGCGCGATCTTCGACGCCGCCGACGCGAAGTTCGCCAAGACCCCCTCGCCGGCCGACGGCATCCTGCTCAACGCCAACAACCAGGTCCAGTACTTCACGCTGGCCCTGGGCTCGGCGCTGGCGCTGTTCCTGTACCCGCACAGCCTGACCGGCGTCCTGGCCGGCAAGAACCGCGACACCATCAAGCGCAACATGTCGGCCCTTCCGGCGTACTCGTTCCTGCTCGGCCTCATCGCCCTGCTCGGCTTCGCCGCGATCGCCGCCGGCGTGGTGCCGCTGAAGAACCCCAACGGGACCCCGGACAACAACACCGTGGTGCCGCTGCTGTTCGACAAGCTCTTCCCGGACTGGTTCGCGGGCGTCGCCTTCGCCGCGGTCGGCATCGGCGCGCTGGTCCCGGCGGCCATCATGTCCATCGCCGCGGCCAACCTGTTCACCCGCAACATCTATCGCGAGTACCTCAAGCGCGACGCCACCCCCGCCCAGGAGGCCCAGGCCTCGAAGATCATGTCGCTGCTGGTGAAGTTCGGCGCCCTGGTCTTCGTGGTCTTCGTCGACCCGCAGTTCTCCATCGACCTGCAGCTCATCGGCGGGGTCATCATCCTGCAGACGCTGCCGGCGGTGGGCCTGGGCCTGTTCACCCGCTGGTTGCACCGCGGCGCCCTGGCGGCCGGCTGGGTCGCCGGCATGGGCCTGGGCCTGTGGATGCTCTACCGGGTGACGAACCCGACGACGGGCCGCCACTTCGCCGGCTCCGCCTTCCCGCTCAGCGAGTGGGGCCTGGACACGAAGAAGACCATCTACGTCGGCTTCGTGGCGGTCGTGGTGAACCTGCTGGTCGCCGTCATCGTGACGCTGATCCTGCGGGCCACCTCGGTCGCCGACGGCGGCGACGACACGCGACCGGCGGACTACTTCGCCGACGAGGGCGACCCGCGGCCGACCGACACTCCGGCGTCCCCTTCGCCGGCGGCCGTGACGCCCGACCCGATCACCTGACCGCCCGCCCGGGCGGCGACGCGCGCCGCCGCCCGGGCTAGGGCGGGGGCAGGTACCAGCCGTACGGGCTGGGCAGCGACCCGCTGAGCCGCGCCGGCAGGTAGTGGCGCCCGAAGAGCTCGGCGACCAGATCGGTCCGGCTCGACACCGCCAGCTTCGACATGACCGCCTTCAGGTGGTCGCCGACGGTGTGCACGCCGATGCCCAGCGCCCGGGCGATCTGGGCGTTGGAGCGACCCTGCAGGACCAGCTCGGTGACCTGCCGCTCACGGCCCGTCAGCGCGTAGGCCCGCACCAGCACGTCGGCGAGGTGCGTCTGCCGGGCCGGCTCGATGACCACGGCGACGTGGCCGCCCTCGCCCCCGAGCAGGGACGCGTGCAGCAGCAGCCAGCCGCCGCCGCGCCGGGGCAGCCGGCCCTGCGCCGGGGTCGCGCCGCCGGTGCCGGCGCCCGCGGCCCTGGCCATCGCGGCCACGGAGCGCACCGCGCTCGGCAGCGCGTCCGGGCCGTCCATCTCCGCCAGCCACCGCTCGGCGGCGGCGCTGCGCCCGGTGATCGCGCCGGCGGCGTCGATGACGAGGACCCCGGGCGGTTCCGGCAGGCCGGGCGGCGCGTCGGCGGCGGCGCTGAGCAGGCAGCGCCGCAGCCCGTCGCCGACGACCGGGGCGAGCGCGGCGAGCAGCTGCGCGTCCGCCCGGGTGAACGGCGGGCCGCCGAGCCGGTAGGCGACCAGGGTGCCCCAGCACTCGCCCCGGTCGGTGAACACGGCCCGCAGCTCGTCGCTCACCCCGAGCCTGGCCAGCAGCCCGCGCCAGCGCGGCGAGCGCGCGAGGTCGCCGCCGGTGGACTCGTGCAATCCGGCGGCGACGGTGCCTTCGGCGAACAGCGCCGCGAACGTGTTCACGTCCGGCTCGCCGAACTCCAGGTCGAACAGCCGCTGCTCGAGCGCGTGGTCCTCGTCGCGGCCGACGAGCACGCAGCTGGTGAACAGCAGCGTCGCCGGGTCCGTGGTCGACCAGGCGGCCAGGTCCCAGCCGATCGCGGCGCGCAGCACGGCGTCCAGCTGCGTGCGGTACGCCGTCAGGTCCAGCCCCAGATGCGACAGGCGCAGCGCCGCGCGGCGGAGGCGCTCCTGGGTGGTCTCGGGCATGGACTCGACGCTAACGCCCCGCGCGGTGGCGCGGACCCCCGAATTTTCGGGATGGGCGGCCCCCGGGCGCGTCCCTAGCGTCTTGGTCATGACGAACGCACTGCCGGTGGACGACACCGTCGAGCGCAACAAGCGCACCATGCGCCGCATCTACGAGCTGATCATCGATCAGGGCCGGACCGAGCTGATCGCCGAGCACTTCGCCCCGGGCCTGGTCAACCACACCGCACCGGAGCCGCTGCGCACCGGCACGGAGGCGGTCGCCGGGCTGGTCTCCATGCTGGGCACCGCCTTCCCCGGCGCCCGCACCGAGATCGAGGAGATGAGCGGCGCCGGCGACGTGGTGGTGATGCGCAACTGGTACGCCGGAACCCACCTCGGCCCGTTCCTCGGCAACGCCCCGACGGGCCGCCCGTTTCGGTTCCGGCAGATGCACTGGATGCGCTTCGGCGCCGACGGCCGGGTCACCGACCACTGGGGCGTGCGCGACGACGTCAGCCACCTGCAGCAGCTCGGCCTGATCGGGTAGGCGCACCCGGCCTCAGCCGAGCGCGAGGCCGGGCTCGTCGTCGGGCAGCCCCGGCCGGGGCGCAGGGATGCGGTACTCCTCGGTGAGCGTCGTCATCGGCCCCGGCCAGGTCGCCTGGGCCACCTCGATCGGCTTGTGGTCCTCGTCGAAGGCCACGTGCAGCAGCACCAGCACCGGCGTGTCCGGCCGGATCTGCAGCAGCTCGGCCTCCTCGCGCGTGGGCAGCCGGGCGCTGACCTGGTCGCGCGCGCTGGCGTAGCGGCGGCCCAGCTCCTCCTCGACCTCCTGGTACAGCGGCCGGTCGAACACGTCGGGCCGTTCGATCGACGTCCCGCGCACGTCGTTCGGCTTGAACCAGGAGGCCCCGACCTCGACCGGCGAGTCACCGGTGCGCACGAGATGCCGCCGCACCAGCAGCGGCGCTCCCGCGTCGAGCCCGAACGCCTCGGCCACCTCGGCCGGCGCCGGCATCTGCGCCACGATCATGAGATGCTGCCGGTACCGCGCGGCGAGCTCCGCGTGGTAGCCGCGCTGCGACCCGTACCGTCCGCGCGAGAGCCGGTTCATCCGCCGCTTGGTCCCGCGCACGAACGTCCCCGAGCCGGGCCGGGTGATCAGCAGCCCCTCGATCCGCAGCTGGTCGATGGTCCGCTGCACGGTCTGCTTCGCCACACCGAACTGCGCGGCAAGCGCCGGAATCGAGGGCAGCCGCTCGCCGGGCCCCCAGTCCCCGCGCTGGATCTGCGCCCGCAGCTGCGCGCCGATCTGCCGATGCGGGAACTCCGCGGCCCCGGGATTGATGGTCATGCCTACCAAGCTAGCCTCCTAGGATGCCCCACGCAACGCGATCGGCAACATAAGGTGCACCGATGACGAATCGGCAGCGGGTGACCATCGTGACCGGCGCCAGCCGGAGGATCGCCATAGGAGCCGCGGTGGTACGGCGAATAGCCGCCGACGGCGCCGCCGTCCTCGTCCACTCGTGGGAGCCGCACGACCGCGAGCAGGAGTGGGGCGCCGACCCGGGCGGGGCGGAGGCGCTGGTCGCCGAGGTGCGGCGGGCCGGCGGCCGGGCCGAGCACGTCGCCGCCGACCTCGCCGACCCGGACGCGCCCGGCCGTCTGGTCGAGGCGGCCCGGGACGCGTTCGGCCCGGTCGACGCGGTCGTGGCCAACCACGCCCGCTCCAGCGGCCAGGCCCTCGAGGACCTCACGGCGGCCGAGCTCGACCTCAGCTACGCGGTGAACACGCGGGCCACGCTGCTGCTGGTCCAGGCGTTCGCGGCCCAGCACGACCCGGCCCGCGGCGGCGGGCGGGTGGTGCTGTTCACCTCGGGCCAGTACCACGGGGCGATGCCGCAGGAGCTGCCGTACATCGCGTCGAAGGCGGCGCTGCACGAGGTGACGCGGAGCCTCGTCGTACACCTGATGCCGCGCAACATCACCGTGAACTGCGTCAACCCGGGCCCGAACGACACCGGCTACGCCACCGAGGCGGTCCGCGCCGACGTGGCCGCGCGCAACCCGGGTGGCCGCTGGAGCACCCCGGCCGACGCCGCGGCCCTGGTGGCCTGGCTGCTCAGCGACGACGCCGGCTGGGTCACGGGCCAGACCATCGCTTCCGACGGCGGCTGGTCGTCCCGCTAGGAGACACAGCGGCCGCGGCTGTTGCCGTCACGGGCGTCGTGTGCTTCCTGCTCGCCCTGGCGCTGTTCGGGAACGTTCCTGCCTGGCCACGCGGGCAAAGCTGACCGCGGCGTTGACCGGTCTGCGGCTGCCGCAGCCGAACCTGTCGTCGCTGACCAAGGCGCGGCGCCGGTCGGTACCGCGCCGCTACGGCGGCTGCTCGGGACCACGAGCAAGAGTTCTTGTACCGCCAGCCGCGCGCTTTCGACGAGTTACGTGCTGTCGTCGTCGCCGCGCAGGAAGACCCGTGGGCCGGCTGGGCATGCGACGGCGACACCCATTGGACGCCGAGCCTTGTGCGCGAGTGGTGGCGCGACCACGGGCGGGTCCGCGAATGGATCACGACGAAGCGGCGCCAGTGGAACATCTCGGCTCGTGCCGACGAACGAGAAGCCGCGACCGGCCTTGCCGATTACCTCGCCTACCTCGACGGCGACCTGGCAGTCCACCTTCAGGTGTACTGCTACTTCCTCGACAACCACGTCAGCCCGGCTGCCGGAGACCGCCTGCCACCCTTGTGAGGCCGCGCGTCGCGGCATGCGCCTGTGCCCGATCTTGGTATCGATGCTCGTCGCCACCAAGCTGTCGAAGGCTGCTGGTACCGTCCGACCGTGCAGCTGGCCACGCGGGAGAACCGTCACGAGGAATGGGTTGACGTCGACTTCTCGCACCAGGCGTTCGACTGGTTCGGCGCGTTTGGCGGGACCTTCGTGCGCTGCGACTTCACGGAGACGTCGTTCGAGCGGTTCAGCGTCGGGCACGAGGGGCAGACGCGGTTCATCGACTGCCGATTCCAGCGGACCCGCTTTCCGCTTGGCAACACCCATTTCTTCAACGCGCGCCTCCAGCGGTGCGTGTTCGACGGCGCGCGGCTGCGCGATCTGCGCGTCGATTCGGCGGAGTTCGTCGACTGTGTCTTCCGTGGCCGAATCTGGCACACCATGTTCTTCGGCCGTCCCTTCATGCGCGGCACCCTCGACCGGGAGCACAACGAGTGGCACGGCAACGACTTCAGCGCGGCCGACCTCGTCGACGTGAGCTTTCGCGACATCGACCTGCACCTCCAGCGCTGGCCCGACACTGCCGAGTACGCCCTGATCGACCGAATCGACGAGCGGGTCGCCGCCGCGACGGCATCGGTCCGAGACTGGCCGGACCGGGTACTTGCGGAGCTCAACGATCTCCGGGACCACACGCACCGCGATCCACACGGCTTCGTGCTGGTCCGCAGACGGGAACTGGGCCACCGCCTGACACCACGGCTGCGTGACCAATTGTGGGCGCTGCTCGTCGAGGACTACAACGACGACCAGACGTAGAGATGCCGCCCCTCGGCGTAGGCCGATCGCGCCAGATCCGCCAGGTCGAGCAGCCGCTCGGCCTCCCAGTCCTCCAGCAGGTAGCGGTGGGCATAGGCCCGGATCTGTTCGCCGTCGAGACGTGTCAGGGTGGCGACGAGCTCCGCATTGATGCGCAGGGTCCAAGGGCCGTCGTACTCCTGGTCTGCCGGATCGAAGTTGATCGGTTCATCGCGGCCGAACTCGCTCGGATCCCGGCCGTCGATCTCACCGGCGAACTCCTCGACCTCCAGTATCCAGCCCTTGCAATCCACGTATGGCCATTGGCTGCCGTCGGGCCCTTCGTCAAGATCCATCGCTTCCAGCTCCTGCTGGGTCGCCGCGAAGTAATGCATCCAGATGCCCACGCGGGGCAACCTATCGCGTGGCGCGTGCGGACGCTCGCCGGCTTCGCGCCGCTCGATCAGTGCGGTCGCGCCGGCAGGGCTCACCGTCCGACGGGTGCCCTTCACCGTCCGCAGTACCGGCACCGGGTCGGGCGCGGGTGACGCCGGCGACGGGCTGGGAGAGGGTCGAGCGGCGCTACTGCGCTGTGCTCCCGGCCGCTGTCCCTAGCCGACGAGTTTGCGCAGGTAGTCGACGTCGACGTCGAGCAGGGAGCCGATCAGGGTCACGCCCTCGGGGTCGAGCTCGATCTCGCAGGGCACGGCCAGGACCGCGCAGCCGGCGGCGCGGGCGCTGCGGATGCCGTTGGGGGAGTCCTCGACCGCCACGCAGCGCGTCGCGTCGGCGCCGAGCAGGCGGGCCGCGGTCAGGTACGGCATCGGGTGCGGCTTGGTCTCGTCCACCTCGTCGCCGGCCACGACGGCGTCGAAGTTGGCGGCGCCGATGGTCAGCAGGGCCACGTCGACGAGGTGCCGGTGGGTGGCGGTGACGAGGGCCAGCGGTACCCCCTCGGCGCGCAGGGCGGCGAGCAGCTCCTTGGCCCCGGGCCGCCACGGCACGCCGCCGCGCAGCAGCTCCTTGACCCGCTCCTCCAGCCACACGACGCTCTCGTCCATCGCCGCGGGGGTCAGCGGCAGGCCGAGGTCGCCGTGCAGGATGCGCATGGAGTCGGACATGTTGGTGCCGATCATCGCCCGGCGGGCCTGGGCCGACAGCGTGCGGTCGTAGTGGGCGGAGAGCTCGTTCAGCCCGACCTCCCAGACCTTCTCGCTGTCCACGAGGGTCCCGTCCATGTCGAAGAGCACCGCCTGCATCGCCACGGCACCGATCCTGCCAAGCGCGGGTTCCGGATCGGGTGCACCGAGGGTGGACCGTGCGCTAACTCACGCCGAGCCGACCCGGGCCAGGAACTCGGCCGGGGTCATGGAGCCGGGGCCGGTGCCCGCGTGCGCGGCCGCCACGACCAGCCGGCGGGCCGTCTCGTTGGCCGGGGTCGGCACCCCGTGCAGGCGGCCGAGCAGCACGATCTCGCCGTTGAGGTAGTCGGCCTCGACGCTGCCGGTGCGGCGGGCCAGGCTCTGCCAGGTCGAGCCGCCGCCGCGCTCCTCGCCGGCCACGGGGCGCAGCTGCAGGATGTCGCCGCGGCGTTCGGCGTCCTCCTCGGCGGAGGCGAAGGCGATGCCGGCGGCGCGCAGGACCGCCTCGCCCTCGGCGCGCACCGGGGCCACCGCCTCGTCGAGGCCGTCGGCCCGGCCGCACAGGGCCTCGACGGCGTTGGCGAGGTTCATGAGCAGCTTGGTGTACTTGCGGCGCATGATGTCGGGCCGGGGCTCGCTGTGGAAGCCGGCCTTCACGAGCCGGGCCGAGATCTCGGTGGCGAGGGCGTCGGTGCCGGTCGGGTACCGGCCGATGTCGAGGATGCCGGGGACCGGGGCGCACTGGGCGACGACGACGCCGGGGGACAGGTGCGTCGCGGGGAGCATGACGCACACGCCGTACACCTCGGCGTTGTACCGCAGCGCGGACCGCTCGTTGGCGACGCCGTTCTGCAGGCAGACCACGGGCAGGTCGCGCGGTAGCTGTTCGAGGACGCCGACGGTGTCGTAGCTCTTCACGGCGAGGACCGCGACGTCGCCGGGCCGCCAGCCGGCCTCGGCCGGGGTGGCGAACGCCGGAATGCGGTGCACGGAGTCGCCGGACGCCTCGCGCAGCAGCAGGCCGTCGCGGCGGATCGCCGCCAGGTGCGGGCCGCGGGCCACGACCGCCACGTCGGTGCCGGAGCCGGCGAGCCGCCCCGCGACGACCCCGCCGACCGCACCCGCCCCAATGATCACGAATCGCACGCCGTCGACCGTACCGCCCGGGCCCGGCCGGCGTCGGGAGCCACATGGTGGGAAGTGGTTACCGCAGACAGGGATACCGGCCCGTAATGTGCCTGGCATGCAGGTGACTCAGTCCGCGAAGCTGGCCAACGTCTGTTACGACATCCGCGGACCGGTGATGGCCGCCGCCAAGCGCATGGAGGCCGACGGCCACCACATCCTGAAGCTCAACATCGGCAACCCGGCGCCGTTCGGCTTCGAGGCGCCGGAGGAGATCCTGCAGGACGTCATCCTCAACCTGCCGGCCGCGCACGGCTACGGCGACTCGAAGGGCCTGCTGTCCGCCCGGCGGGCCGTGGTGCAGTACTACCAGCAGAAGAACGTGCACGGCGTCGACATCGAGGACGTGTACCTCGGCAACGGCGTCTCCGAGCTCATCGTCATGTCGCTGCAGGCGCTGCTGGACAACGGCGACGAGGTGCTGATCCCCTCGCCGGACTACCCGCTGTGGACGGCGTCGGTGTCGCTGTGCGGCGGGCGGCCCGTGCACTACCTGTGCGACGAGAGCAACGAGTGGATGCCCGACGTCGAGGACATCGCCGCGAAGGTGACGCCGCGGACGAAGGCCATCGTCGTGATCAACCCGAACAACCCGACCGGCGCCGTGTACTCCACCGAGCTGCTCGAGCGCATCGCCGAGGTGGCCCGCCGGCACAACCTGCTGATCTTCTCCGACGAGATCTACGACAAGATCCTCTACGACGGCGCCGAGCACACCTCGACCGCCGCGCTCGCCCCCGACCTGCTCACGATCACGTTCAACGGCCTGTCCAAGGCCTACCGGGTGGCCGGGTTCCGCACCGGCTGGATGGTCCTGGCCGGCCCGAAGGGGCACGCCACCAGCTACATCGAGGGCCTGGACATCCTGGCGAACATGCGGCTGTGCCCGAACGTGCCGACGCAGCACGCGGTGCAGACGGCCCTGGGCGGCTACCAGAGCATCGACGACCTGATCCTGCCCGGCGGGCGGCTGCTGGAGCAGCGGGACGTGGCCTGGAAGATGCTCAACGAGATCCCGGGCGTGTCGTGCGTGAAGCCGCAGGGGGCGCTGTACATGTTCCCGCGCCTCGACCCGGACGTGCACCCGATCAAGGACGACCTGCGCTTCGCCCTCGACCTGCTCAAGGCGGAGAAGGTGCTGATCGTGCAGGGTACGGGCTTCAACTGGCACCAGCCGGACCACTTCCGGATCGTGACGCTGCCGAGGGTCGCCGACCTGGAGGACGCGGTGACCCGCCTGGGCCGGTTCCTGTCCACCTACGTTCAGGACTAAATGTCCCTTTTAGTGCATGATGGCCCCGGTCCGTGCAACTTGCGGACCGGGGCCATCAGCGACAAGGGGCCCTGGGGCCGCCCTGCTACCAGGCGCCCGTCGCCGAGGGGCCGGCCTGGCCGCCGCGCCGCCGCAGGTACTTCTCGAACTCCTGCGCGATCTCGTCCCCCGACAGCGGCTGCAGCCCCGCGTCGCCGGCGCGTTCCTCCAGCTCACGCACGTATTCGGCCAGCTCCGCGTCCTGCTCGGCGGCTTGCTTGAGCCGCTCCTCCCACTCCGCCGACTGCTTGGCCAGGTCGCCGGTCGGCACCGGGATGTCGAGGATCTCCTCGACCCGGTGCAGCAGCGCCAGGGTCGCCTTCGGGCAGGGCGGGTTGTTCGCGTAGTGCGGCACGTGCACCCAGAACGACGCGGCCTCCAGGTCGGCCCGCACGCAGGCGTCCTGCAGGACGCCGACGATGCCGGTCGGGCCCTCGTAGCGGGTCGGGATCAGGCCCAGCCGCTCCGCTGCCTCCGCCGACGCGCTGGCCGGGGCCGAGCCGCTGACCGGCAGCGCCCGGGTGTACGGCACGTCGGCGAGCAGCGCCCCCAGCAGCACGATCCGGTTCACCTCGAGGCTGTGGCACACCTCGAGGACCTCGTCGCAGAAGGTGCGCCAGCGCATGCTGGGCTCGATGCCACGGATGAGCACGATGTCGCGCCCCGAGTCCGGCGGGCTGGCCACCGCGAAGCGGGTCGTCGGCCACTCGATGCGCCGGGTCTCGCCGTCCGACATCGTCACGGTCGGGCGGTTGACCTGGAAGTCGTAGAAGTCCTCCGGGTCGAGCGAGGCGATCGTCTCCGCGCCCCACTCCTGCTCGAGATGCTCGACGACAGCGGTCGACGCGTCGGCAGCGTCGTTCCACCCTTCGAACGCGGCAATCGCGACAGGGGAGCGCAACACGGGCAGGCCGTCGAACTCGGTCACGGGACCCAGCCTACGTTGAGCGCCGCGAGATGGCTTGTCGGCCGCGCGGGTAACCGACCAGACGGGGGTGAATACTCTAGGCGGCGAATGCCGGGTGATGTGCCACGCCCCATTACGGCACGCTCATGATCTCTCGGTAGCATCCTGGAATGCGAAACGGACGCAGGTCCTGGCTCGTGGCCTTCACGGCTTTCTTCCTGGTCTTCGGGGCGTGGTGTTTCGCCGCTCCGTTCGATGGCCCGGCGGACGAGGTCCAGCACACCATCCGGGCAGCGGGGGTCGCCTCGTTCGATCCGGGGCAGATCTTCGCCCGGCCGGCCGTGGTCCCCGACGCGTTCGGGCGCCCGGGCATGGGGGCCTACCAGCAGGTGCCGGTCGGCATGGACGTCCACGCGTTCTCGTTCTGCTTCGGTAACGAACCGCGGCAGTCCGCCGACTGCGCCGAGGGCCTGAGCGGCGGGCCGATCGGCGAGGTCAGCACCAGCGCCGGCCGCTACAACCCGCTGTACTACTTCTTCGTCGGTCCGCCGCTGCGCTGGTTCCCGAACTGGGGCGGCCTGATCGCGGCCCGGCTGATCAGCTCGGCGCTGTGCGCGGCCCTGCTCGCCTCGGCGTTCGTCTCGCTGCTGCGCTGGTCGCGCTACGGGCTCACCGCCGCGGCACTACTGTGCGTAGCCACCCCGATGCTGGCGCATCTGGCCGGTGGCGTGAACCCGAACTCGGTCGAGATCGCCGCCGGCATCGCGTTCTTCTCCGCCGGCATACCGCTGCTGCTGGAGCCGCCCGACCCGGTGCGCAAGCGCAACCTCGTCACGCTGCTGGGCATCAGCGCGGTGCTGCTGCTGACCCTGCGCTCGGCCGGCCCGGCCTGGTTCGCGTTCGCCTTCTTCGCCCTCGTGGTGCCGGTGCGCTGGAAGTGGCTGAAGGAGTACTGGACGGCGCTGCGGCGGGTGCGGTACTGGACCGGCGGTGTGATCCTCGCCGCGGTGCTGTCCGCCGCCTGGATCGTCGGCATGAAGACCGGCGAGCTGGTGCCGCCGATCCCCGGGATGTGGCACTGGCGCTTCGGCGAGGCGGTCGCGCTCTACATCAACAGCTGGTCGATCTACCTCGAGGGCATGATCGGCGTCGCCGGCTGGTTCGACGTGAGCATGTGGAAGCCGTTCTACATGGTCTGGACCATGCTCGTGGGCGGGCTCGTGTTCTTCGGCGCCATCTTCGGCAACTGGACCCTGCGGTGGCGGTATCTCGTCATCCTGCTCGGCGGCATCGTGCTGCCCGGCTTCCTGCAGGTCAGCCAGGCCAACCAGACCGGCTTCATCACCGCCGGCCGCTACATGCTGCCGCTGCTGGCCGGCCTGCCGCTGCTGGGCGCCTGGACCCTGGAGCAGCGGCTGCTCGACGCCGACAAGGTCCGCTCGCTGGCCCGCACGTTCGTGGTCACGTTGCTGCCGATCCACATGGTGCTGCTGGTGTGGGCGATGGTGCGCTGGCAGCGCGGCCTGCCGGGCAGCGCCGGGGTGGGCTATTTCAACCCCCTCGCCGGCAACTGGCACCCGCCGACCACCTCCTTCCCGCCGCTGGTGCTCATGACGATCGGCCTGCTCTACACCGGCTGGGTGTTCTGGCGGGTGCCGCACGCGGGCGTGCCCGTGGCCCCGGTCCTCGTCGCCGAGGAGGCGCCGGCCGCCGCGCCGGCCGGCAAAAGCGCCGAGCTGACGGAAGAGGTCGCGCCGGAGGCATCGCACGACGTCGAGGTACCGGTGGCGGCGGGCGACGTTCCCATCCAGCGGGAGATCCGTTCCGATACGTGGCGGGAATCGCGTGTGCCGGGTGCTGAAGCCGCACCCGGCTCCCGTTAACCTTCGGGGTATGGCGGAACTGCTGAAGACGCTCGCGGATCGGGTGCTCCTCGCCGACGGCGCGATGGGCACCATGCTCCAGGCGGCCGAGCTCACCCTCGACGACTTCGAGGGGCACGAGGGCTGTAACGAGGTGCTCAACGTGACCCGCCCGGACGTGGTCCGGGGCGTGCACGAGGAGTACTTCGCGGCAGGTTCCGACGCCGTGGAGACCAACACCTTCGGTGCGAACCTGGCCAACCTGGGCGAGTATGGCATCGAGTCCCGCATCCGCGAGCTGTCGCAGGCGGGCGCCCGGCTGGCCCGGGAGGCCGCCGACGCGCACAGCACCCCGGACCGGCCGCGGTTCGTGCTCGGCTCCATCGGGCCGGGCACGAAGCTGCCGACGCTGGGCCACGCGCCGTTCGCGGTCCTGCGCGACGCCTACTTCGACAACGCCGCCGGCCTGCTCGACGGCGGCGCCGACGCGCTGATCATCGAGACCTGCCAGGACCTGCTGCAGACGAAGTCGGCCATCATCGGCTCCCAGCGCGCGATGTCCGCCACCGGCCGGACCGTCCCGATCATCACGCACGTCACGGTCGAGACCACGGGCACCATGCTGCTCGGCTCGGAGATCGGGGCCGCGCTCACCGCGCTGGAGCCCCTCGGGATCGACCTCATCGGCCTCAACTGCGCCACCGGGCCGGCGGAGATGAGCGAGCACCTGCGGTATCTCGCCCAGCACGCCAAGGTGCCGGTGTCGGTCATGCCCAACGCGGGCCTGCCCCAGCTGACGGCGAACGGCGCCTACTATCCGCTGACCCCGGACGAGCTGGCCGAGGCGCTGCAGCGCTTCGTGCTCGAGTACGGCGCGGGGCTCGTCGGGGGCTGTTGCGGTACGACTCCGGCCCATATCCGCGCCGTCGCGCAGAAGCTCGGCAGCCAGCCCCCGGTGTCCCGCCGGCCGCAGGTCGAGCCCGGCGTGGCCAGCATCTACCACCACGTGCCGTTCCACCAGGACGCCAGCGTGCTCATGGTCGGCGAGCGGACCAACGCCAACGGCTCGAAGGCCTTCCGCGAGGCGATGCTCGCCGCCGACTACCAGACCTGCCTGGAGATCGCCCGGCAGCAGGCCCGCGACGGCTCCCACATGCTCGACCTCAACGTCGACTACGTCGGCCGCGACGGCGCCCAGGACATGCGCGAGCTGGCCGGCCGCTTCGCCACCGCCTCGACCCTGCCGATCATGCTCGACTCGACCGAGCCCGAGGTCATCGCGGCCGGCCTGGAGATGCTCGGCGGGCGCTGCATCGTCAACTCGGTCAACTTCGAGGACGGCGACGGCCCCACCTCCCGCTACGCGCGGATGATGCCGCTGGTCAAGGAGCACGGCGCGGCCGTCGTGGCGCTGACCATCGACGAGGAGGGGCAGGCCCGCACCGCCGAGTGGAAGGCGCGCATCGCCGCCCGCCTCATCGAGGACCTGACCACGCGGTGGGGCATGGCCGTCGAGGACATCCTGGTCGACTGCCTGACCTTCCCGATCACGACCGGGCAGGAGGAGGTCCGCCGGGACGGCATCGAGACGATCGAGGCGATCCGGGAGATCTCCCGGCGCTACCCCGGGATCAACTTCACCCTGGGCATCTCCAACGTCTCGTTCGGCATCAACCCGGCCGCCCGGCAGGTGCTCAACTCGGTCTTCCTGCACGAGTGCCAGCAGGCCGGCCTGACCAGCGCGATCGTGCACGCCTCGAAGATCCTGCCGATGAGCCGCATCCCGGACGAGCAGCGCGAGGTGGCCCTCGACCTGGTGTACGACCGCCGCCGCGAGGGCTACGACCCGCTGCAGAAGTTCATCGAGCTGTTCGAGGGGGTCGACGTCGCCTCGGCCAAGGCGTCGCGGGCCGAGGAGCTGGCCGCGCTGCCCCTGGAGGAGCGGCTCAAGCGGCGCATCATCGACGGCGAGCGCAACGGCCTCGAGGCCGACCTCGACGAGGCGCTGGCCGCCCGGCCCGCCCTGGAGATCATCAACGACGTGCTGCTCGACGGCATGAAGACCGTCGGCGACCTCTTCGGCTCCGGCCAGATGCAGCTGCCTTTCGTGCTGCAGTCCGCCGAGGTGATGAAGTCCGCCGTCGCCTACCTCGAGCCGCACATGGAGAAGTCCGAGGACGACGCCGGCAAGGGCCGCATCGTGCTGGCCACGGTCAAGGGCGACGTGCACGACATCGGCAAGAACCTCGTCGACATCATCCTGTCCAACAACGGCTACGAGGTCGTGAACATCGGCATCAAGCAGCCGATCTCCGCGATCATCGAGGCCGCCGAGACCCGCCAGGCCGACGCGATCGGCATGTCCGGCCTGCTCGTCAAGTCCACGGTGATCATGAAGGAGAACCTGGAGGAGATGAACGCCCGCGGCGTGGCCGAGCGCTGGCCGGTGCTGCTCGGCGGGGCCGCCCTGACCCGCGCCTACGTCGAGGACGACCTGCGGGCCCTCTACCACGGCGACGTGCACTACGCCCGCGACGCCTTCGAGGGCCTCGCCCTCATGGACCGCGTCATGACCGCCAAGCGCGGCGGCGCCCCCGTCATCGACGCGGAGCGCGAGGCCGCCCTGGCCGCCCGCCGCGAGCGCCGGGCCCGCACGGTCGAGATCCGCGAGGACCTGCCGTCGCTGGACGACGCCTCGGTCCGCTCGGACATCGACTACGCCGCCCCCGTGCCCGCCGCGCCGTTCTTCGGCACCCGGGTCGTCAAGGGCATCCCGCTGGCCGACTACGCCGCCCTGCTCGACGAGCGCGCCACCTTCCTCGGCCAGTGGGGCCTGCGCGGCGCCCGCGGCGGCACCGGCCCCACCTACGAGGAGCTGGTGGAGACCGAGGGCCGCCCGAGGCTGCGGTACTGGATGGACCGCCTCGCCTCCGACCGGGTCCTCGAGGCCGCCGTCGTCTACGGCTACTTCCCCTGCTACTCCGAGGGCAACGACCTCGTCGTGCTCGACGAAAACGGCCACAGCGAGCGGGCGAGGTTCTCCTTCCCGCGCCAGCGCCGCGACCGCCGCCTGTGCATCGCCGACTTCTTCAAGCCCCGCGACTCCGGCGAGCTCGACGTCATCGGCCTGCAGCTCGTCACCGTCGGCCAGCCCGTCTCCGACTACACCGCCAAGCTCTTCGCCGGCAACGCCTACCGCGACTACCTCGAGGTCCACGGCCTGTCGGTGCAGCTGACCGAGGCCCTGGCGGAGTACTGGCACAAGCGCGTCCGCGAGGAGTTCGTCCTGCCCGACGGCCGCCCCATGGCCGCCGACGACCCCGAGGACCTCGACGGCCTGCTGCGCACCGACTTCCGCGGCTGCCGCTACAGCTTCGGCTACCCGGCGTGCCCCGACCTGGAGGACCGCGCCAAGACCGTCGCCCTGCTGCGCCCGGACCGCATCGGCGTCACCCTGTCCGAGGAGTTCCAGCTCGTCCCCGAGCAGGCCACCGACGCCATCATCGTCCACCACCCCGACGCCTCGTACTTCAACGCCAAGTAGCTGCTGATACGTCCCCGGAGACGGCCTGACATCGTCATCAGGCCGTCACCCGGGTAGCAACTGGCGGGCGTCGCACGGCCCACGAGCAGCCGGCGGCGGAAACGACCAGCACCGCACTGACCGAACTCGTCACGTCGTGAGCGCCATCCGTAATGCCCCCAGTGGCGACGTGGGCGCCTGCGGCCGGACGGCCGCGGGCGCCCGTCCCCGACGTTCGGCCGAACGGCCAGATGATTCCGGCTGCGTACCGTCCTACCGTCGCCGCATGATCGCGCGGACGGTGGGGACCGCAGCCGGCGGCGGACGATGACCCTGAACGAACACGATCGGGCCGAGCTCTGGCGCCTTGCCGGCAGCCGGTGCTCGATCTGCAAGCATCCGGTGGTGGCGACGGCGGACGGGCCCGGCCGGCCCGCGCACGAGCACCCCATTCGGGGCGCTATCGGTAGCCTCATCGTCACCGGCGGCTACCTCGACAGTCACCACAACCACATCCTGTTGTGCGCCGAGGACGCCCGGACGGTCCGCGAGCGGCAAGCCATGTTCCCCGCGGAGGTGCTGTCGCGGCTCAAGCGCGAACACGAGCAGTGGACCGACCGGGTCTTCCGCGGCGGGCCCGTGGCCGGCGACGACGTCCGCGTCACGGTGCTCGTCCACACGGCGATGTTCGCGCCCACCTCGCCGCCGTACTACTTCATCAAGATCACGAACGAGCACCCGGCGGTGCCGGTGCGCATCGACCGCGTCTGGTTCGACACCGAGCCGCCCGCGCCCGTCGACAACGACGCCCGGCCGCTCCCGGCCGAGATCCAGCCCGGCGAGCTCTTCGAGACCTGGATCCTCAAGCGGGACGTGCCCGATACCCCCGGTGCCGAGTTCCTCGCCCGCGCCCAGGTGCACGACGGGCCGGTGCTGACGTCGCGGCCGAACGGCGCCGTGTCCCCGGCCGGCCAGGTCGGCGGCGGCGGGCGGCCGCTGTCCGCCCTGCGCGACGCGGTCGCCGAGGCCAACCGGGTCGGCGGACGGATCGTGGAGAAGGACTGGCACGTCTTCATCTCGCACGCCACCGAGGACAAGGACCGCGTGGTGCGCCCGCTCGCCGAGGCGCTGCGCCGCCGGGGCCTGCGGGTCTGGTACGACGAGTTCGAGATGCGCCTGGGCGACAGCCTCCGCGAGCGGATCGACGAGGGCATCGCCAGGAGCACCTTCGGCGTGGTCGTGCTCTCGCCCGCGTTCATCGCCAAGCATTGGACGAAGTACGAGCTGAACGGTCTGGTGAGCCGCTTCGTGTACGGCCAGCAGACCATCCTGCCGGTGTGGCACGACATGACCGTCGAGGACGTCATGGCGTTCAGCCCTTCGCTGGCCGATCGCGTCGCCCGCAGCACCGGCACGCACAGCGTCGAAGCCATCGCAGTGGAGATCGCCGGCCTGGTCACGTCGGTGGTCGGACCGCTGGAGCCGCACGACGGGCCGTGACGGCCCCCTGCTGCCGGCGGCCGGATAGTCGGCGGCTGCCCCGCCCAGGCACCGCCCCACGCCCGCTGCGGGAACAACCGACGCATGCCCGGGTGTTGCAGGCGTTGAAGAATCCGGCGTATGCCGGCGCGTACACGTTCGGCAAGACCCGCGACGTGCGCCGGGTGCAGCCCGACGGCAGCGTGCGTTCAGCGCGCCGGAAACGGGCCCGCGAGGAGTGGACGGTGGTGATCAAGGACCACCACGAGGGCTCCTTGACCTGGCCACCCAGGAGATCTACCGGCAGAAGGTCGCCAACGCTTTCCGACTCACACCGATCGCACCCGCTCATAGACCCGCTACCGGGCAGGTTATGCCCGGCACTTGACCTTGACCCTTGGGCAAGCCCGACCGTGGTCCGTGCCGGCCGACCGGCCGGCACGAGGAGGATGACACCGTGGAGCTGCTGACGATCGGCGCGTTCGCCCGAGCGGCGCGGCTGACACCGAAGGCGTTGCGCCTGTACGACGAGGTGGGGCTGCTGCCGCCCGCGGCGGTCGATCCCGAGTCGGGCTACCGGTTCTACGACCCGGATCAGCTGGCTCACGCCCGGCTGATCGCCCAGCTGCGCCTCATCGGCATGCCGCTGGCCGACATCCGCACCGTGTGCGACCTGGAGCCCGACGCGGCGGCCAAAGCGGTCACCGCCTACTGGCAGCAGGTCACCGCCGATACCGCGACCCGCGCGCACCACGTCGCCCGCCTCGTCGAGCACCTGTCCCAGGAGGGCGGCCCCATGTCCGACACCAACCCCACCCTGACCATCCGCTACGCCGTGCGCTGCGACCTCGGCCACGGACGCGACACCAACGAGGACGTCGCCTACGCCAGCGACCGGCTGCTCGCCGTCGCCGACGGCACCCGCGGGGCCGGCGCCGCCGCCAGCACTGCGGCCGTCAACGCGCTCAAGGCGCTCGAACTGGCCGACAAGCCGGCCGCCGACCTGCTCGCCATGCTGGCCGCGACCGTCAACGACGTCGATCGCGCGGTGCGGGCCACCAGCACCGATGACAACCAGCCGGCCACCACCTTGACCGCGCTGCTGCGTCGCGGCTCGCAACTGGCCCTGGTGCACATCGGCGACACCCGTGTCTACCTGCTGCGCGGCGGTGAACTCTCGCAACTCACCCATGACCACACCTGGGTCCAGAGCCAGGTCGAGCACGGCAAGCTCAGCCCGGATCAGGCCGCCGCCCACCCGCAACGCGCTCTGCTCACCCGCGCGCTCGGCGCCGGCGGCCAGCCCGTCGAGGCCGACCTGGCGCTGCGCACCGCGCTGGCCGGTGACCGCTACCTGCTGTGCTCCGACGGCCTGTCCGCCGTCGTCAGCCGCAGCGACCTGCACACCACCCTCGCCGAGACCGGCGAGCCCGAAACGACAGCGCAACGGCTGATCGACCTCGCCTACGCCGCAGGCGCGCCGGACAACATCGCCTGCATCGTCGCCGACATCATCGCCGCGTAGCGGCGTCCTCAGCACGGCAGCCGACCGCAGCGCGGCCTGCACGACATCCGCGACGCCAATGCCTGCCCCATCGACCGAGCCGGTCGAAGCGCCGAAGATCGCGCCGACCGAGCCACGCCATCTACACGGCTACAACCAGTAGGCGGAGCCACCGCCGCCTCGCATGAGGCCGCGCCGGAACGAACCGGTAACCTCCGATACCGCGACCAGACAGACCGGATCTCGGGCAGCATGTGCAGCCCGTCCCCGGAACACACCTCACACGAATCCGAACAACAACGGCAGAGAAGGCAGTATGCGACGCCCGTCGGGGCGTCGCTGGAGTCGGGTTCGGCGCCAGGGGCCGACCTTCGGGCGGCCCCTGGCAGTTGTGGCTCACTCCGCCCTGGCGCGGACCCTGATCGTCAGGCGGTGCAGGGCCTTTGCCGACTCGCGGCGGACGCCCCACGGGAGGATCGCCGCCCGCCCCGGGACCCGCACGCCGCCGGTCATCGCGATCAGCGTTCCGCCGTCCGCCGGGGCGGCCGCCACGCCGATCAGCAACAGGCGGCTCTGCATCCAGCACCAGCCGGGGCGGGACACCACGTCGAAGCGTGCGCGCAGGCCGAAACGGCTTCGGGCCACCGCCTCCAGCCTGTCGCCGTTCGTCCGGGTGATGCGCACGTGGCGCATGTCGGGCTGGTAGTTGCCGAACTCGCCCTCCAGGTCGCCGGCCACCGGCCAGACCTCGTCGAATGGGGCGTCGATCAGCCGTTCCGTGACGTGTGCGCCGGGGATTCCGGCCGCCAGGGCGCGCAGGCGGTGCACCGGATTCAGGTCGGCGCGCGGCCAGGTGTCTGTCATGGTGACCATGCCTTTCGGAAGCTCTGCCTCGCTCGGTGCAGGCGCGATTTCACCGTGCCCTCCGCCACGTTCAGGATTTCGGCCGCCTCCTGTTCGCTCAGGCCCTCCACGTCGCGCAGGACGAGAATGGCGCGATGCTCCGGGGACAGGCGGGCCAGGACGTCCAGGACGTCCGTCGCCAGCTCCGGGTCGTCGCGGGCCGGGAGTGCAGCCATATCCATCGGTACTCCCCGATGCGCCCGGCGGGCCGCCCGCACCGCCTCGCGGACCGCGATCGCCCGTGCCCAGCCCCACAGCGCCGCCGGATCGCGCAGCGAGCGCAGGCCGCGGAAGATGGCGATCAGCGCCTCCTGGGCCGCATCCGGCGCGGCCTCGTACGCGATCGGGCCGCAGATCCGGCCCACGTACGGGCTCAGGGCGTCCAGCAGGTCGTGCATCGCCATCGTGTCGCCGGCCTGGGCCGCGCGGACCGCCGCCGCCAGGTCGGCCGTCATCGGGCCGGCGGCGCCGCGGCCGACTCGAACGCCGGCAGCGCCGCGGACGACTCGACATGGGCGCGAATGCGCATCGCCACCTCCTCGGGGGCCTCGTGCGGCAGCTGGTGGCCGGCGTGGTCGATGACCTCGATGCGGACGTTGGCGGCCGCCGAGAGCATCCCCGGAGCGATGATCCGGTCCCTTCCGCCGGCCAGCAGCAGCGTCGGCACCGTCAGGCGCTGCCGACGATAGCGGCCGCGGACCAGGTCCGGAATGTCGTCCGTCACGAAGCTCCAATGCAGCTGCTGGCCCGCGCGGGCGGCCACCGGTGTCCGGCTCGCCGCCACGAACTCCTCCGCGTCCGGCACGCCACGCAGCAGCCGGCGGGCGACGGCCGGGTAGTGCTGCAGCACCCGGCGGCCGGCGAAGGGGTACTCGATGAGCGCCGTGTACCAGAAGCGCCAGGCGTGGGCGACCAGGCGCCGGTGCTGCGGCCAGGGGTGCATCATGTTCAGCGCGGCGAAGTGGGTCACCCGCTCGGGCGCCCGCAGGCACAGCGCGAAGCCGGTCCAGGCGCCCCAGTCGTGGCCGGCCAGGCGGACCCGGTCCAGGTCCAACGCGTCCAGCAGGGCCAGCAGTTGGTTCACCCGCTGCCGGGTGCTGACCCGCCCGTCCGGCGGCGCCGAACGCCCCGAGCCCGCGAAGTCGGGGCAGAGCACCCGGTAGCCGGGGGCGAGGTGCGGGATGACCCTGCTCCAGGCGTACCAATGCTGCGGAAATCCGTGGAGGAGCAGGATCGGGTCGCCGTCCCCCGCCTCCGCCACGTGGGTGCGGACCCCTCCCGCGTCGATGAACCTGTGGGTGATCATGGCACTCCGCTTCCCCGTCTCGTTGGTGGAACGTGTCGAGGGAAGGGAGGGCCGCCGTCGGCGAAAGGTTCCACGCCGTTCGGCTGCCGGGTGGAAATGGGCCGGGCGCCCGCGGCCGGATCGGCCGCGGGCGCCCGTTTCTTTCCCCCCAGGTGTAACGCTCAGTCGTGCGCGATGGCCTGCAGGACGTTGACCCGGGCCGCCCGGATCGAGGGCAGCACCGCGGCGACGACCCCGATGAGCGCCGCCAGCACCAGGTACGTCGCCATCTGCGCCCACGGGAACGCCAGCTTCGAGAAGCCCTCGCTCTTGAGCGCCTGGACCACCGACGCCCCCAGGCCGGTGCCCACGGCGAGGCCGAGCACCGCGCCGAAGACCGAGATGACGACCGCCTCCACGGTGACCATCCGCATCGCCTGGGCCCGGCGCATGCCGATCGCCCGCAGCAGGCCCAGCTCGCGGGTCCGCTCCAGCACCGACAGGGCCAGGGTGTTGACGATGCCGAGGACCGCGATGAGGATCGCCAGCGCCAGCAGGATCTGGATCATGTTCAGCAGCTGGTCGAACTGGGCCGACTGGGCCGCCACGAACTCGGCCCGGTTGGCCACCGAGACCTCGGGGTTGTCCTTGAGCAGGGTGTCGACCTGGTGCTGGACCGTGTCGACCGAGGTGCCGGCGGCAACCTTCACGAAGCCGAAGGACGGCTGCTGGGTGCGGAAGTCGGGGATCATGTCGGGGGAGACCATGAACCCGCCAACCACGTCGCTCTTGGTGTAGACGCCCACCAGCGTCACGTGGTGCACGTCGCCGCGGCTGAACTGCATGTCGATCGTCTGGCCCACGGTGTAGTGGTGCTCCTTGGCCGTGTCCGGGTCGACCACCGCCTGGTCCTTGCCCGTCCACTGCAGGGCGCCCTGCTCCGGCTTGACCTTGAACATGCCGGCCCAGAGGGCCAGGTCCGGGGTGGCGGAGACGCCGCGCTGGGTGTCGCCGATCCGGCCGAACTCCTGGTACTCGCTGGCCACCGAGGACACCCCGGTGATCTTCGCGGCGGAGGTCATCACGGCCGGGTCGAAGGTCGCCGGGCCGTTGCGGTCGCCGTCGCCGGAGATGATGAGGTCGACGGTGACGTCCTTCTCGGCCTGCTGGGACAGGCTCTGCTTGGCCGAGGCCAGGATGACGTTCACCCCGGTGATGAGGGCCAGGCCGACCATGAGGGCGGCCGCGGTGATCGCCGTGCGGCGCGGGTTGCGGCCCGAGTTGAGCCGGCCCAGCTTGCCCGGGACCGACCAGGAGAAGAGCCGTCCGAGCAGGTTCACCACCGGGCGGGCCAGCAGCGGGGTGAGCAGCGCGATGCCGATGAACGTCACGAGCACGCCGCTGAGGATCAGCCACAGCGGGGTGTTGCCGCTGCCCTTGCCGGCCAGGCCGAGGCCCAGCAGGGTGCCGCCGGCCGCGCCGACGAGCGCGCCGCTGACCGAGAGCTTGGTGAGCGGCCGGTCGGGGGTGGCCACCTCCTGCAGCGCGGCGATCGGCGGGATGCGGCTGGCCCGCAGGGCCGGCAGCACCGCGGCCACCACCGTCACCACCAGGCCGACCACGAACGCGCTGATCACGGCGGTCGCGGGCACCCCGATGGAGGCCAGGGCCACGCCGCTGATGTTGCCGAAGACCCAGGCCAGCAGCGCGCCGACGCCGATGCCCGCGGCCAGGCCGACGAACGAGGCGATGAGGCCGATGGCGACCGCCTCGATGAGTACCGAGCCGAGCGTCTGGCCGCGGCTGCCGCCCAGCGCCCGCATCAGGGCGAGCTCCCGGGTCCGCTGGGCCACGATGATCGAGAACGTGTTGAGGATGAGGAAGGTGCCGACGAACAGCGCCACGCCGGCGAAGCCGACGAGGATGTTGTTGAAGAAGCCGAGGCCCTTCTTGAACTCCGCGCTCGTCGCCGCCTGCATCTCGGCGTTGGTCTGCACCTTGTAGTCGGCCCCGAGGGCCGCGGCGATGCGGTCGCGGACCTGCTCGTGGGTGACGCCCGGCGCCGTCTTGACGTGGATGCTGCTGAACACGTCCTTCTCGCCCAGCATCAGTTCCTGGGCCACCGGCGTGGTGAACGCGACCTCGAGGGAGCCGCCCAGCGAGTCGCGGTTGCCGCTGTACCCGAAGATGCCCACCAGCTTGAAGGTCTTCTTCGGCTGCAGGGTGAGCACCCCGACCTCGTCGCCGACCGTGACCCCGGCGTTCTTGGCGGTGAGCGCGTTCATTGCGATCTCGTTGTCCGCGGCCGGTCCGCGGCCCTCGCGCAGCTGCAGGAAGTCGTTGGTGCCGGTCCAGTTCTCGCCGAGGCGGGGCGGGCCGAACGTGGTGAGGACCTTGCCGTTGCGGCCCACCACCCGGGCGCCGTCGGAGGCGGCCTGCGCGGTCACGCCGGCCACGCCGGGCACGGCCTTGACCTTGTCGACCAGCGAGGCCGGGATGTTCGCGGCCGGCGCCGGGCCGTCCACCTCGCCGCCGCCGACCTTCGGCCGCTGGGTCACCTGCACGTCGGTGCCGGCGTAGACGGAGGCGAACAGGCTGTCGAACGAGCGGCCGAGGGTGTCGGTGAGCACGAACGCGCCCGACACGAACATCACGCCGAGCACGACCGCCAGGCCGGACAGGACGAGCCGCAGCTTGCGCGACAGCAGGCTCTTCAGGGTTGCCTTCAGCATCGGGGTCAGGCCGCCTTGTCCAGGCGCTTGAGCCGGTCCAGCACGGCGTCGGCGGTCGGGGCGTAGAGCTCGTCGCGGATCTGGCCGTCGGCGAGGAAGATGACCCGGTCGGCGTAGGACGCGGCGCTCGGGTCGTGGGTGACCATGACGATCGTCTGGCCGAAGTCGCGGACCGAGTTGCGCAGGAACGACAGCACCTCGGCGCCGGAGCGCGAGTCGAGGTTGCCGGTGGGCTCGTCGGCGAAGATGACCTCGGGCCGCGACACCAGGGCGCGGGCGCAGGCGACGCGCTGCTGCTGGCCGCCGGAGAGCTGGCTGGGCCGGTGCCCGAGCCGGTCGCGCAGGCCGACCGTGTCGATGACGGTGTTGTACCAGGCCGGGTCCGCCTTGCGCCCGCCGATGGACAGCGGCAGCAGGATGTTCTCCTCCGCGGTCAGCGTGGGCAGCAGGTTGAACTGCTGGAAGATGAATCCGACCTTGGTCCGGCGCAGGTTGGTCAGCCCCCGGTCCGACAGATCCGTGATCTTGGTGCCCCCGACGTACACCTGCCCGCGGGTCACGGCGTCCAGCCCGGCGAGGCAGTGCATGAGCGTCGACTTGCCCGAGCCGGACGGGCCCATGATGGCCGTGAAGCGGCCCTTCTCCAGCTCCACCGACACGCCGGCGAGGGCGTTGACCTGCGCCTCGCCCGAGCCGTAGACCTTCCACACGTCGACCGCCCGCGCGGCCACCTCGGTGCGCGTCGCAACCGATGCAGTCATGTTGTTCCCCCTGGTGAATGATGTGCACTCATCGTCGCCGCGCCCGGGCGCCGAAACGTCCACCCGCGGGGGTAGCCGGCCACGGATATTGCGGTGGGGGAGGCCCCCCTACCCCGGCTCAGGGTCAACCCCGACCCGGGCGGCACAGCATTCTCAGACAGGCCCCATGAGCAGGGCCGCGGCCACCCGGAGGCGGCCGCGGCCCAATGTGCGCGTCTGCGTGGTGCTACTCGTAGGCGATGGCGCCGAGCACGTTGAGGCGCACGGCCCGCACCGAGGGGATGAGCCCGGCCACGCCACCGACGAAGACGGAGGCGACGAAGTACAGGACCATCAGCCCCCACGGCAGGGTGACCGCGCCGAAGCCCAGCACGTCCTTGAGCGCGGTGACGATCGCCGCGCCCAGGCCCACGCCGACCACGAGGCCGAGCAGGGTGCCGAACACCGTGATCACGATCGACTCCGTGGTCACCATGAGCCAGGTCTGGCCCCGGCGCAGCCCGACCGCCCGCAGCATGCCCAGCTCCCGGGTCCGCTCGATGACCGACAGCAGCAGGGTGTTGATGACGCCGAGGACCGAGATGGCCAGCGCGATCAGCAGCAGCACCTGCACGATCACCAGGGCGACGTTGAAGCCCTGCTGGTTGGTCTTGACGTACTCGTCCTTGGTGTACGCCTGGACCTGCGGGTTGTCCTTGAGGATGTCGTTGACCGCGGCCTTGGCCTGCTCGGGCGACGAGCCGTCCTTCAGCGACAGGAACACCTGCCACGGATCGGCGAAGGCGAAGCCCTCCTTGGCGTCGGCGTAGCTGAGCACGATGCCGTTGGCGATGGCCGAGTCGTTGGTGATCCCGGTGAGCTTGAGGGTCTTCTGCTGGCCCTTGGAGAACGTCACCTGGATGGTGTCGCCGAGCTTGAGCTTGCGGTTCTCGGCGGTCTTCTTGTCGACGATGAACTCGCCCGTGTCGAGCTTGTCGATGCGGCCCTGGCTGGCCGTGGCCTTGAGGGTCGCCGCGCCGGCGGCCGGGTCGAGGTAGGACAGGACGTACGCCTGCTCGCCGTTGATCTTCACGACGTCGACGGTGATCGCGGCGACAGTCTTGGCCTCCGGCAGCGCCTCGATCTTGGCCAGTTCCGGCAGGGTGACGACCGGCGGCACCTCGTTGGTCTGCTGGCCCAGCACCACGACGTCGGCCTGTAGGTCCTTGGCGACCGTGTCGCCCAGCGCCGTGGACAGCGAGGTGAAGATCGTGCTGATCGCCGTGACGATCGCGATGCCGATCATGACCGCGCCGGCCGTGATCGCGGTGCGGCGCGGGTTGCGCGAGGAGTTGCGCCGCCCGAGCTTGCCCGGCACCGACCACGACAGCGCCGCGCCGAGCGCCGCGACCAGCGGCTTGCTGATCACCGGGGTCAGCAGCGCGACGCCGATGAGCAGGCCGAGCACCCCGCCGAAGACCAGCGCCAGGGTGCCGCCGCCGGCCCCGGCCAGGCCCCAGGCCAGCGCGCCGGCCGACAGGGCGGTGACGATCGCCCCGCTGACGGTGAGCTTGGTGAGCGGCCGGTCCGGCGCGGCCGACTCGCGCATCGCCGCGATGGGGGCGACCCGGGAGGCCTTCACCGCCGGCATGAGCGCGGCGACGGTCGTGACGCCGATGCCGATCACGAACGACGCGATGATCGCCGAGATCGGGAACCCGAGGCCGGCGACCTGGGCCCCGTCGGCGAGGCCGACGAACGCGTAGGCGCCGAGCGCGCCGAGGCCGAGGCCGACGAGGAAGCCGAAGACCGAGCCGACGAAGCCGATGATGAGGGCTTCCAGCAGTACCGAACGCAGCACCTGCCCCCGGGCGGCGCCCATCGCCCGCAGCAGCGCCAGCTCCTGCGTGCGCTGGGCGACGATGATCGAGAACGTGTTGAGGATCAGGAACACGCCCACGAGCAGCGCCACGGCGCCGAAGCCGAGCAGGACGTAGTTGAAGTACTTGAGGATGTTCTTGATCGCCTTGGAGTTCTCCTCGGAGAGCTCCTTGCCGGTCTGCACCACGAACCCGTCGCCCAGTTCGGCCTTCACGGTGTCGCGCAGCTTCTCGTTGCTGACCCCGGAGGCGGCCTTGACCTCGATGACGTTGAACGCGCCCTTGGCGCCGAGCATCGCGGTCTGCGCCTTGGCCGTGGTGAAGAAGACCGTGCTCTCCCCGGCCATGGAGTTACGCCCGCCGGTGTACTGCATGAGGCCCACGATCTTGTAGGCCGCCCGCTCGTGGTCGCGGGTGATGACGTCCATCGAGTCGCCGACCTTGACGCTGGCCGCCTCGGCCAGCCCCTTGTTGACGACGATCTCGTTGTCCGTCTGCGGTCCCCGGCCCTCGGCGAGCTTCACCAGGTCGTCCTCGCCGGCCCAGTTGCCGCCGAACTGCTGGCCCGTCTGGTTGACCACGACCTTGTTGTTGTGCCCGATCGGCATGGCGCCGTTGAGGAACACCTGGCCGGTGGCCTTGGCCACGCCGTCGAGCTTGGCCACCCGGTCCACGGTCGAGGCCGGGAACGGCGTGCTGGTGTCGTTGTTGCCGCCCTCCTGGACGGCGGACTTCGCCGAGACCTGCACGTCGGTATACGTGTAGATGTTGGCGAACAGGTTGTCGAAGGTGCGCCCGAGCGTGTCGGTGAGCACGAGCGAGCCGGACACGAACATGACCGACAGCACGACCGCGAGGGTCGACAGCGTCAGCCGTAGCTTGCGCGCCAGCAGGCTCTTCAGGGTTGCCCTCAGCATGGCGCTCAGGCCACCTCGCCGGCTTTGCCGGGTGCGCTAGCCCCGGCGAAGCCGCTCCTGAGGGAGTCACTGTCCAGGCCCTTGAGCTTGTCCAGCACCGCCTCGGCGGTCGGCTCGCGCAGCTCGTCGACGATCTGGCCGTCGGCCAGGAAGATGACCCGGTCGGCGTAGGAGGCCGCGTTCGGGTCGTGGGTGACCATGACGATCGTCTGGCCGTACTCCCGCACCGAGTTGCGCAGGAACGACAGCACCTCGGCGCCGGAGCGCGAGTCGAGGTTGCCGGTGGGCTCGTCGGCGAAGATGACCTCGGGCCGCGACACCAGGGCGCGGGCGCAGGCGACGCGCTGCTGCTGGCCGCCGGAGAGCTGGCTGGGCCGGTGCCCGAGCCGGTCGGCGAGCCCGACCGTCTTGATCACCGTGTCGTACCACGCCGGGTCAGCCTTGCGCCCGGCAATCGACAGCGGCAGGAGGATGTTCTCCTCCGCGGTCAGGGTCGGCAGCAGGTTGAACTGCTGGAAGATGAATCCGACCTTGGTCCGGCGCAGGTTGGTCAGCTCGCCGTCGGACATCCCGGTCAGCCGGGTGTCGCCGATGAAGATCTCGCCGCGGTTGACGGAGTCCAAACCCGCGAGCGTGTGCATCAGTGTCGACTTGCCGGAGCCGGACGGCCCCATGATGGCGGTGAAGTGCCCGCGCTCGAGCTCGACGCTCACCCCGTGCAGGGCGATGACCTGAGCCTCGCCGCTGCCGTACACCTTCCACACGTCGACCGTGCGGGCGGCGACGCCCCCCGTCGTGACAGTCGTGGTCACGCTCAGCTCCCCCTAGAAGTGGTACCGCTTGCCATGTCCACTTCACGCTAAGGGCGCTCCGCACCCCGCCCCTCGTCCCCGAGTAGGAAGTCACGAACCGGGGCGGACCAGTCCCGTCTCGTACGCGAGGACGACAGCCTGCACCCGGTCGCGTAGCCCGAGCTTCGTCAGCACGTGCCCCACGTGGGTCTTGACGGTCGTCTCGCTCACGGAGAGTGCGCGGGCGATCTCAGCATTGGACAGTCCCTTGGCCAATTGGACCAGAACCTCGCGCTCCCGGTCGGTGAGAACGCGCAGATCGCGCGGCGGCGCGGCGTCGGGGTCGGGCAGCGTCCCGGCGAACTTGTCCAGCAGCCGCTTGAGGATCCGCGGCGCCACCACCGCCTCGCCGGCCGCCACCGTGCGGATCGCGATGACCAGGTCGTCGGCCGGCACGTCCTTGGCCAGGAACCCGCTGGCCCCGGCCCGCAGCGCGCCGACCACGTACTCGTCGAGGTCGAACGTGGTCAGGATGAGCACCCGCACGGGCAGCTTCGCCTCGACGATGGCCCGGGTCGCCGCCACCCCGTCCATCCGCGGCATCCGGATGTCCATGAGCACCACGTCGGGCAGCAGCCGCCGGGCCAGCTCGACCGCCTCGACGCCGTCGCCGGCCTCGGCCACGATGTCCAGGTCGGGCTCGCCGCCCAGCACCATCCGGAAGCCCGTGCGCAGCAGGGGCTGGTCGTCGACGAGCAACAACCGGATGGGACGCGCCTCGGTCAACTCGCCAACTGCCTCTCTGCGGGGGCCTCGATCGGAATTCTCGCGTGCACACGGTATCCGCCGCCGGGCCGCGGCCCGGTGCGCAGGGTCCCGCCATAGAGCATGACCCGCTCGCGCATGCCGAGCAGCCCGTGCCCGACCGCCGCGCTGCCCAGCTGCGGCCCCCGCCCGGTGTCACAGATCTCCACGGTCACGTCGGCCGGCCCGAACCCGAGCCGCACCTCGACGGTCGCCGCCCCCGCGTGCTTGAGCGCGTTGGTGAGCGCCTCCTGCACGATGCGGTACAGCGTGAGGCTCACGCCGGGCTCTAGCGGACCCGGTTCGCCATCGACCCGCAGTACCGCCGGAAGCCCCGCCTCCCGGATCTGCTCCACGAGCCCCTCGATCCCCGCCAGCCCCGGCTGCGGCGCCAGCTCTCCGGCGGGTTCGGCCTCGGTGCGCAGCACGCTGAGCAGGCGCCGCATCTCCCGCAGGGCCGTCCGCCCGGTCTCCTCGATGGTCGCCAGGGCCTCGTCGGCCGCGGCGGGGTCCCGCTTGAGCATCCGCCGCGACCCGGTGGCCAGCACCCCCATGACGCTCACGTGGTGGGCCACGACGTCGTGCAGCTCCCGCGCGATGCGCCGTCGCTCCTCGGCCACCGCCTTCTCGGTGAGCGCCCGCTGGCTGGTCTCCGCGGTGCGGGCCCGGTCCTCCAGCGCCGCGATGTACGCCCGCCGGGTCGCCACGGTCCGCCCGACGGTGAAGCAGACCAGGGCGCTCATCGCGTTGAAGGCCAGGAACAGCTTCGCGTCCGGGTAGAGAGCGCTGGCCCCGGTCCGCCCGAGCAGCGCCGGCAGCCCCATCCCCGGCACCCAGATCAGCGCCGCCGCCCCCAGCGCCGGGCGCACCGGCAGGTAGGCCGCCGCCGTGTACGTCATGACGAGGATCCCGATCCCGCCCTCGACGAGCTTCAGCCCTGTCGCGAACGGCAGCACGACGTGCAGCGACGTCAACGCGACGGCGATCCACAGCCGCTGCCGCCGCACGGCGATCACCGCCAGCCCGACAGTGTCGTACACCAGCTGCAGCGGCAGGTTCTGCACCCCGAACGCGTGGTGCGCGAGCAGCTCCAGCACGACGCTGGCCGCGATCAGCAGCAGCGCGAGCGCGCCGTCGTGGGCGGCGGGTGACCCGCACCGCCCGAACAGCTCCCGGATCCCGCGCACGCCCTCGACGGTATCGGCCGGCGCCGCCCCGCCGTTCATCGCCGCGCCCGACCCGCCCTCCTCCTCAGGGATGAGGCCCGCGCCCCGGGGGAGGAGCCCGTCATCGCCCGGTCCTCCGGTTTTCGCTCGACCGCGTCTTTTGTTTTCGCTCGACTGCGTCTTTTGGTTATCGCTCGACCGCGTAGCGCAGGTGGGTCACGCCGGGGGCGGCCACCGCCTCGATGAGGCGCAGCCGCACGTGCCCGGGCAGCTCCTGGAAGAACGGCCGCCCGCCCCCGAGCAGGATCGGCACCTGGTGGAGCACGATCTCGTCGACGAGCCCGGCCCGCAGCGCGGCGGCCAGCACGCCCCCGCCCATGAGACCGACGTCCCGCTGCCCGGCCTCTTTCTGGGCGGCCTCTTGCTTGGCGGCCGTGATCGCGTCCTCGATGCCGGTGGTGACGAGCGTCTGGCGCTCCCCGACCTCCGGCGCCCCGGGATGCCCGACCGCGAACAGCCGGGCGTTGGGGTGCGGGCTGCCCCCGCCGAACCTCTCGGAGTCCTCGTACGTGTTCCACCCGGCCACGACGGCCCCGATCCGCCCGGCCAGCTCGTCGAACACCCGGGCGCTCTGCGCGCTGAGCCGGAACCCGTCGAACACCCGGCTCGGCGTGTCGCCGGAGAAGTACCAGTCGAAGAGCATCCCGCCGTCCCCGAGCCCGTGCCCCGGACCGGCACCTCGTCCGGTGATGTACCCGTCGACCGACACCGCGTGCGAACTGATGACCTTGCCCATCTCAACCTCCCTTGGGGTTCCTTCAAGAGACTCCACGGCCGTATCAGTCTGAGTTCCGTAAGGGAACCCCGGGCCGCTAGGATGGCTCGCATGCAACGCACGAACTTCGGCGAGATGGCGTGCTCGATCGCCCGCACCCTGGACGTCATCGGCGAACCCTGGTCCCCGCTGATCCTGCGCGACATTTGGGTGGGCTTGACCCGGTTCGACCAGCTCCAGGAGGATCTGGGCATCTCCCGCAAGGTCCTGACCGAGCGCCTGGGCTACCTGGTCGACCGCGGCGTGCTGACCCGCCGCCCGTATGACCGCCGCCCGCGCTACGAGTACGTCCTGACCCCCAGGGGCGAGGAGTTAGTGGACCTGCTGATGGTCATGGTCGCGTGGGGCGACAAGTGGCTGGCCGGCGAGGCGGGCCCCCCGGTCCTGCTCCGCCACCACGCCTGCGGCGAGATCTCCCACGTAGAACTGCACTGCTCCAACTGCGACAAGCCCATGCGAGCCAACGACGTGGACCGCCTCCCGGGCCCCGGCGCCGCCAGTTGATCAAGCAAGCGGAGCCCGCCCAAGTGTCGCCACTTGGCCGGGCCCAGCGGCGGCGCCGGGCAGGCCGCGTGGTGCATCGTCGTGCCGATAGCGGCCGTTGCGATGGTTGCCGACGTTTCTCGATTGGCGCAGCGGCCGGACCGATGACGACCAGCACTCAGCCATTCCCGAGATCGGACGCGCCGCATCGGCAGTGCGGTGCGCCATCTGAATTGTGCGTTCCTGTTCGGGGCGGCGATTCCGGCCGGGCGCTGGGATACTTGGTACATGGGGCAGCTGCAATTGTTCACGAGGACCGAACTGGCTGCCATGCGCGACCCCACCAGGTCGCGTCGTTATTCTCCGATAAATGAGCAGTTCCGTCAGGAACATGCGCGGCATCGAGCCTGGGGTTTGGCCAAACGGCACGAGGAGAAGCTGCGCCGCGTGCGCGGTGACACCCCGCCACCAGCCAGCGACCAGCGGGACGGCTCGGTGCGCGAGCCGGCGCCGCCCTCGCCACCGCCGGTCGCACCGCCTGAGCAGGTCGGGAATCCCATCGGGCAGCACATGGGCGAGAGCCTGGCGCACGGCGGCGATCCCGCGCCGCACGAGACGAACGGCGCCGCAGAGCCCGGCCCTGCCCCGAAGTGTCGTGACACACCCGCACCATTGCCGCCCAAGCCCGCCGCCGCGGCAACACGCACAACGGAGACCGGTGATATCCAGCCACCGGCGCGTAAAAATCGTCGTCCGGTAATACCGCACACGCCATTTCCGCCAAGGCTCTCGAAAGACGGCGTCAGGCCATTACTGCCCCGATGGACCGTCGGCGCCGATTATCCGGACGTCCCGACGACAATGGCCCGCACCACGAACCACATCGGCAGTTCAGTAGTGCGCCAAACCGCTGCATGGCCAGTCAATTGCTGTCGCGATGGGCCTCGCACCTCATGCGGCTCACCAGGGACATCATCGCGCCGAGGCGGCGTCAGGCCCGGAGCCGGCCCCATGCGACGCCCGCGCGCCGGGGCGGTGGATTCGGCACAGGACAGGAACGGTATTCGTCGCGCGCCGCCGCGACGCAGATCCCCGCCCCTTGCCGGGCGCCAACGGCGTGCAACCGGCTGGGCCACGCCAGCCTCGGCCCAGGCTCCCAGCCGCTGGCGGGCCGCGGCGCCGCAACGCCGAGCCGAACCCGTCCGGGACGGGTAGCACGCGGCGAACTGCGGCCAGATCGCCTCCCGCAACCACAGTGGCATCACGGCGCGGGCAACCCCTCACCGGTCACGGATCGCAGAGCCTTCGCGTGATCGAACCGGGGCCGTACCGCTTCCAAGCGCGGCACTCCCAGGGCCGGCTCATCCGCGCGGCGCGGCCAGCCCAAGGTGTGGCCAACCGCAAGCGGCGCTCCCGAAGCCACTCGTCCTTGTGCCCCGCCGACCCGTACCGGCTCCGTACCGGCGACGGCGGCACCACGAACACGTCCAACCCCGCCGCCGGCAACGCCGCGACGACAGGGCCGTCGTGCCGCTCGATCCCCACCCCGGCCACGCCATACCGGCGCAGCAGCGTCACCACCCGGCCGATCCCGGCCTTCGTATGCGCCACGACCAGTCGTTCGACCGGCTCACCAACCGCGTCGATGACATACACCACATGGGATCCTCGGCCCAGTCCACACCCGCGAACCGCTCATCCGTCCACTCGGCACTGCTCCAACCGCTGCTCAACCCAGCGGAAGGCGCACCTGGACGTTCGGGATGTCCGCAGACCGCCAGACCCCGCAAATACTCCAACGGGGCAACAGGGCAGGCAGCGACCTGACGGCCCAGGCGCCACCCGACCGCACCAAGGCCGGGCACCACCAGCCTCCCCAATGACCAACGGTCGTCACATGCACGAGCCGGAGCCATGCTCTTCCGGCGCCCCCCGTCAGAAGCGGTCAGTCCCGCTCCACCACCACCTCGGTGGCCGGCGCCGCTGTCACCGGGAACGGCGGCGGCGTTCCACCGTAAGCCGGGCACAACGCCTGGTGTGAGCACCACCCGCACAACCGCGAGGGCTGCGCACGGAAGTCCTGGGTTCGGGTGGCCAGCTCGATCGCCTGCCACAGTGCCAGCAGGGTCCGCTCGAAGCGGGCCAGGTCGTCGGCGTCCGGTGCGAAGTCGCAGACCTCCTGGTCGCGCAGGTACATCAGCCGCAGCACCCGGGGGACCACGCCCCGCGTGCGCCACAGGACCAGGGCGTAGAACTTCAGCTGGAACATGGCCCGGGCCTCGAAGGCCTCCCGCGGCGCGCCGCCGGTCTTGTAGTCGACGACGCGCAGGTCTCCGGCCGGGGAGATGTCCAGGCGGTCGATGATGCCGCGGATGACCAGCCGGCCGTCGACCTCGGCCTCGACGTAGGACTCGCGGTCGGCCGGGTCCAGGCGGTTGGGGTCCTCGACGGCGAAGTAGCCGTTGAGCAGGTCGCTCGCGCTCGTCAGGAACTCCTCCGGGGTGAGCGGGGTGCCGGTGAAGATGCCGGCCAGCTCCGGCTCCTGCTCGACCAGGCGCTGCCACTGGGGTGCGACCAGGGACGCGGCCTGCTCCGGGGTGCGGGCGCCGGCGGGGGAGTCGAAGAGGGCCTCCAGGACGGCGTGGACCAGGGTGCCGCGGGCCTGGTCCGGGGTGGGGCGCTCGGGTAGCCGGTCGATGCTGCGGAACCGGTACAACAGCGGGCACGTCTTGAAGTCAGCGGCGCGCGACGGCGACAGGGTGGGTAGGGCGGAGGTAACGGGCACCGTCATGGTGAAGAGGTTAAGCGGGGGGTACGACAAAAACGCGTTTCGAACCCCCGAGCCCGTAGCATCGGGGGCGATGAACGAACACCGCACGGCATCGGCGCCGGCCGCTCGCGCGCGGCCGGAGGAGCGCGGATCGGGCATTCCGCTGGGCCGGCTGGCCGGCGTCCCGATCTACCTGGCGCCCTCGTGGCTGCTGCTCGCGGCCCTGATCACGCTCACGTACGGCACCATCGTGCAGACCCGTGCCCAGCCGCTGCCGTTCAGCACCGGGCTGCTGGTCGGGTTCGGGTTTGTGGTGTGCCTGCTGGTCTCGGTGCTGCTGCACGAGCTCGGGCACGCGGTGACGAGCCGGCGCAGCGGCATCGGCGTGCGCGGGATCACGCTGGAGATGCTCGGCGGGTACACCGAGATGGAGCGGGAGGCCCCGCGCCCGGGCGTGGAAATGCTGGTGTCGCTGGCCGGGCCGGCGGTGTCGCTGGTGCTGGGGATGCTCGCGGCGGGGGCGGCCGTGGTGCTGCCGTCCGGCGGGATCGCCGCCATGTTCGCCTTCCAGCTGGCGCTGTCCAACATCGTGGTCGGGGTGTTCAACGCGCTGCCGGGGCTGCCGCTGGACGGCGGGCGGGCGCTGCAGGCGCTGGTGTGGAAGATCACCGGCGACGCCAACGTCGGGCGCCGGGTGGCCGGCTGGTTCGGGCGGCTGCTCGCGGTGGCCACGGCCGGCTCGGCGCTGCTGCTGCTGGAGCTCAAGCCCTTCCACAAGGCGTACTTCGGGGTGGCGTTCACCCTGCTGGTCGCGATCACCATGTGGGTCGGGGCGGGGCAGGCCATCCGCCACGCCAAGGCGGCCGCCCAGCTGCCCCCGTTCAGCGCGCGGGAGCTGGCCCGGCCGCTCGTCGCCGTGCGCTCGGACACGCCGCTGGCCGAGGCCGACCGCATCGCCGAGCTCAGCGACGACCGCGGGCCGGTGGTGGCGGTGGTGGACAGCGCCGGGAGCCTGGTCGGGTTCGTGCACCGGGCGAAGGCGCGGGCGGTGCCGGCCGAGCGGCGGCCGTGGGTGCCGATCGTGGACGTGGCCGCGCGCATCGACCGCCATCACGTGCTCGTCGGGGATCTTCGCGGCGCCGACCTGCTGATGGCGATCCGGGACGACCCGGGCGGCGACTACCTGGTGGTCACCGGGGAGGATGTGCACGGCGTCCTGCGTGGCGCCGAGCTCGTCTCCCTCGTGGCCCCGATCCGGCGGCCGCGCAGGCCGACCGTCCGGAGGAACAGCGCGTGAGTGTGGAAAGCCCCGTCGAGACCCCGTCCGCCGTCCGGAGGGGGCCCTTCCGCCCCGGCGACCGGGTGCAGCTCACCGACCCGAAGGGGCGGATGCACACGATCGTGCTGGAGCCGGGCAAGGAGTTCCACACCCACCGCGGGCGACTGGCCCACGACGAGCTCATCGGCGCGCCCGACGGCAGCGTGGTGAGCATCGGCGGCACCGGCTACCTGGCGCTGCGGCCGCTGCTGAGCGACTACGTGCTGTCCATGCCGCGCGGCGCCCAGGTGATCTACCCGAAGGACTCGGCCCAGATCGTGGCCATGGGCGACATCTTCCCGGGCGCCCGGGTCCTGGAGGCCGGGGCCGGCTCGGGCGCGCTGACGTGTTCACTGCTGCGGGCCGTGGGGCCAGATGGCACCCTGGTGTCGTACGAGCAGCGGGAGGACTTCGCCGTGATCGCCCGGCGCAACGTCGAGGCGTTCTTCGGCGGGCCGGTTCCGGGCTGGTCGCTGCGGGTGGGGGACGTGGCAGGCTGCGACGAGGGCGGGTTCGACCGGATAATCCTCGACATGCTCACCCCGTGGGAGATCCTGCCGCTCGTCTCGCGGGCGCTGATCCCCGGCGGGGTGTTCATCGGCTATGTGGCGACAACGCCGCAGTTGTCGGAGTTGGTGGAGGCCTTGCGCGAGGATGGTGGATACACCGAACCTCGAGCCTGGGAGAGTCTCGTGCGTGACTGGCACGCGGAGGGTCTGGCCGTGCGGCCCGACCACCGCATGATCGCCCACACGGCGTTCCTGGTCAGCGCGCGCAAGCTCGCCCCCGGGGTGACGGCCCCGCCGCGCCGGCGCAAGCCGAGCAAGGGGGCCGAGGCGTATGCGGCACGGCGGTTGGCGGCCGCCGCGGCCGCTCGGGCAGACGAGGAGGCGGAAGGACATGAGCCGACCGAGCTTCAGTGACCTTCCCGCAGTCTTCCCCGACTGGTCGCCGTACCCGGATCTCGAGTCGGCGGCTCGGGCATACCTGCGGGACCCGGACATCGCGCTGGATGCCATGGCGGGTGTACTGCGAGGTCAGAGCGTTCTGGGCTTCACCCTCGAACGGTTCGTGAACGACGTCAACGGCGTGTGGCAGGAGGTCGTGGTCTGCGACGGCAACCGGCTCATCCTGTGGCACGGCGAGGACATCCCACCCGAGGAGGCGCCGCCGGGCTCGATGACGTCGTCGCTGCGGGTGGTCGCCCTGTCGGCGGTGACCGAGGTGGGCTGCCGGCGGCGCATCTCGCGCAACCCCAACGGCACCCACCGGGTGGACAGCGTGGACGTGTATCTGCTGCTCACGTCGCTGGACGAGGCGAACGTCGCGGCGGAGGAGGCCGGGTCGGTGATCCGGCACGACGCGCTGCGTTTCGGCAAGACCCTCGACGACGGCGGCGCCGGTCAGATCGCCCGGCTGGAGGAATTCGCCCGCCTGGTCAGCGGCCTGGTGGGCAAGCCGATGCTGTGAGCTACTCCGCGTCGGGTCCGGCGACCGGGGTGTCGTCGGACTCGCGGTGCACGTGGATGCAGTCGCCGGGGCACTCCTTGGCCGCGTCGATGACCTCCAGCCGCAGGTGGGCGGGGACGCCGACCCTGCTGCCCGGTGCCAGCTGCAGCTCGCCGTCGGGGCCCTTGACGTAGGCCAGGCCGTCGACGTCGAACTCGAAGACCTCCGGCGCATACTGCACGCACAGCCCGTCGCCGGTGCACAGATCCTGGTCGACCCAGACCTGCAGAGTGTCCTCGGAAGTCTCCACGCTCACGTTCACGACGCTACCCGACGCGCCCGCAACCGTGCAGGGGGCCGTGACGGACGCCGCAGCGGCGGCAGAAAGGGTGCTGGATGGGGGCCTGCGACCATCCCGGATTTGTAAACACCCTACGGCGCACGTGTTCGAGGGGGCCTGAACCGCCGATCAGCAGTTAGTGTTAGAGCACAACGTTCGAAGCCCCCGGGGAGGTGGGACGTGGCACGCAGCGACGACGCGGAGACGCGCGCCGCACGATGGGAGAAGGACGCCCACGATCTCTCCACGCAGGTCGCGTTTCTTCAGGAGGAACTCGCCCTGGTGCGGCGCAAGCTGACGGAAACACCGCGACACGTGCGACAGCTCGAGGAGCGGCTTGCCGCAGCACAGGCGCAGATTGCCCGGCTGACCGAAAACAATGAGCGGCTCGTGGCCACCCTCAAGGAGGCCCGCGCCCAGATCGTGACGCTGAAGGAGGAGGTTGACCGCCTGGCGCAGCCGCCGAGCGGTTACGGCGTCTTCCTCGCCCGCCATGACGACGGCACTGTCGACGTCTTCACCGGCGGGCGCAAGCTGCGCGTGGCAGTATCCCCGGCGATCGAGACCGAGGAGCTGCGCCGAGGGCAGGAGGTCCTGCTCAATGACGCCCTCAACATCGTCGACGCGCTCGGGTTCGAGCGGGCCGGTGAGGTCGTCATGCTGAAGGAGGTCCTCGAGGGCGGCGACCGCGCCCTCGTCGTCTCGCACGCCGACGAGGAACGGATCGTCCACCTGGCCCACACGCTCGCCGACCAGCCACTGCGGGCCGGCGACTCGCTCATGATCGAGCCGCGTTCGGCGTACGCGTACGAGCGCATCCCGAAGAGCGAGGTCGAGGAGCTGGTGCTGGAGGAGGTGCCCGACGTCGACTACGCCGACATCGGTGGCCTGTCTCCGCAGATCGAGCAGATCCGCGACGCGGTGGAGCTGCCGTTCCTGCACGCCGAGCTGTTCCGTGAGCACAAGCTGCGCCCGCCCAAGGGCGTGCTGCTCTACGGCCCGCCCGGCTGCGGCAAGACCCTCATCGCCAAGGCGGTGGCCAACTCGCTGGCCAAGAAGATCGCCGAGCGGCGCGGGGAGGAGCGGCAGACCAGCTACTTCCTGAACATCAAGGGTCCTGAGCTGCTCAACAAGTACGTCGGCGAGACCGAGCGGCACATCCGGCTGATCTTCCAGCGGGCCCGTGAGAAGGCCGGCGAGGGCACGCCGGTCATCGTGTTCTTCGACGAGATGGACTCCGTGTTCCGCACCCGCGGCTCCGGCGTCTCCTCCGACGTGGAGAACACGATCGTCCCCCAGCTGCTCAGCGAGATCGACGGCGTGGAGGGGCTGGAGAACGTCATCGTCATCGGCGCGTCCAACCGGGAAGACATGATCGACCCGGCGATCCTGCGCCCCGGCCGGCTCGACGTGAAGATCAAGATCGAGCGGCCGGACGCCGAGGCGGCCAAGGACATCTTCTCGAAGTACATCCTGACCGACGTACCGCTGCACAAGGACGACGTCACCGAGCACGGCGGGTCGCCCGATGCCACGGTCGCGGCCATGATCGACGCGGTCGTGCTGCGGATGTACTCCGAGACAGAGGAGAACCGCTTCCTCGAGGTGACCTACGCCAACGGCGACAAGGAGGTCCTGTACTTCAAGGACTTCAACTCCGGTGCCATGATCCAGAACATCGTCGACCGGGCGAAGAAGATGGCCATCAAGGACTTCCTGTCCAGTGGCCAGAAGGGCGTGCGCCTCCAGCACCTGCTGGACTCGTGCGTCGACGAGTTCCGGGAGAACGAGGACCTGCCCAACACCACCAACCCGGACGACTGGGCCCGCATCTCCGGCAAGAAGGGCGAGCGCATCGTCTACATCCGCACCCTCGTCTCCGGAGGCAAGGGCGCGGAGGCCGGCCGGTCGATCGAGACCGCCACGAACACCGGCCAGTATCTCTAACCGCTCAAACGAACAAACCTGGTAAATCCGGAACAAAAGCGACGAGCGGGCGGACGGCCGGACGGTCACCGCCCGCTCACGCTTTCTCGCAAAGTGGCCCGTCCGGTGTGGGCAGGCTGGCTCGGCAAACGGTTAGGGTTGTGGCATGAGTGTGCGGCGCGTGATGGGCACCGAGGTCGAGTACGGCGTGTCCGTGCCCGGCCAGCCGGGTGCGAACCCGATGGTCACGTCCTCCCAGGTGGTCAACGCCTACGGGGCGCGGCCCGAGCTCACCAAGGGCGGGCGGGCCCGTTGGGACTACGAGGAGGAGTCGCCCCTGCGCGACGCCCGGGGGTTCACCTACTCCGGCGCGCTCTACGACCCCGCCGAGGCGCTGGCCGACGAGGATCTCGGGCTGGCCAACGTGATACTGACCAATGGCGCGCGCCTCTACGTCGACCACGCCCACCCGGAGTACTCCACGCCCGAGGTGACCAACCCGCGGGACGTGGTGCTGTGGGACAAGGCCGGCGAGCGGGTGATGGCCGAGGCCTCCCGGCGCGCCGCGACCATCCCGGGCACGCTGCCGATCCACCTGTACAAGAACAATACCGACAACAAGGGCGCCAGCTACGGCACCCACGAGAACTACCTGATGCGCCGGCAGACGCCGTTCGCCGACATCGTCATGCACCTCACGCCGTTCTTCGTCAGCCGGCAGATCGTCTGCGGTGCGGGCCGGGTCGGCCTCGGGCAGGACGGCTCCGCGCCGGGCTTCCAGATCTCCCAGCGGGCCGACTTCTTCGAGGTCGAGGTCGGGCTGGAGACCACGCTGAAGCGGCCCATCATCAACACCCGCGACGAGCCGCACGCCGACGCCGACAAGTACCGGCGGCTGCACGTCATCATCGGCGACGCGAACCTGTCGGAGATCTCGACGTACCTCAAGGTCGGCACGACGTCGCTGGTCCTGGCCATGATCGAGGAGAAGGCGCTGTCCGCGGACCTGGGCATCGCCGACCCGGTCACCGAGCTCAAGTCGGTCAGCCACGACCCGTCGCTCAAGCACCTCATCCGGATGCGCGACGGGCGGCGGCTGTCCGCCCTGGACATCCAGTGGGCGTTCTACGAGCGGTGCCGGGCCTTTGTCGAGGACCGGCAGGGCGGCGACGCCGACGAGATCACCCTCGACGTGCTGGAGCGCTGGGAGGACGCGCTGGACAAGCTCGGCCGCGACCCGATGCTGTGCGCGGGGGAGCTCGACTGGGTGGCCAAGCTGCGGCTGCTGGAGGGCTACCGGGAGCGCGAGTCGCTCGGCTGGTCCTCGCACAAGCTGCAGCTCGTCGACCTGCAGTACTCCGACGTCCGCCCGGAGAAGGGCCTGTACCAGCGGCTCGTCGCCCGCGGCTCGATGGCCACCCTGTTCACCGAGGAGGAGGTCCAGCGGGCCATCGTCGAGCCGCCGGACGACACCCGGGCCTACTTTCGCGGCCGTTGCCTGGCCAAGTACCCCGACGAGGTGGTGGCGGCCAGCTGGGACTCGGTCATCTTCGACGTTGGCCGCGAGTCGCTCGTGCGGGTGCCGATGATGGAACCCGAGCGAGGGACCAAGAAGCACGTCGGCGCGCTGTTCGACAAGTGCCCGAGTGCGAAGGATCTGCTCGAAGCGATCACTTCCGGGTAAGTTCGATGCAGCGGTACGTATGGTGGTCCCCCCGAGGAGGATGAGTCATGGCTACGAGGGATACGGGCGGGCAGTCCCAGTCCGGGAAGTCCCGGCGCGACGAGGAAGAAGAGGTCGTCGCGCCCGAGGTCAATCCGGAGACCGCCGAACGGGTCGAGCAGCTGGGCGAGGACGTCGACGACCTCCTCGACGAGATCGACTCCGTGCTCGAGGAGAACGCCGAAGAGTTCGTCCGCGGATACGTGCAGAAGGGCGGCCAGTAGCCGCCGTCGCGACAGGCCGCCCGTCCGGGTTCCGGGCGGGCGGCCTGTTCGCCCACAGCGTTGTGGCGCGCCGCTTTCCGGCCGCGCCAGCGCGTATTGTGGGGCCATCTCAGTCGATCACTGCAGACGTCAGTTTTCAGGAGGAGTTGCGTTGCCGACGGGTCTTGAACACTCAGGGCGCCTGCCCGCCGCGTTTCACGCCGCCGGGACCTCGTCGTTCAGCGAGTTCCTCTCCGAGGTGGCACCGCAGATGCTGCCCGGCCGGCGGCCGCTCCCGCCCGGCATGGCCGCCGACGTGAGCGCGCACGCCACGACCATCGTCGCGATCAGCTGCGCCGACGGCGTCCTCATGGGCGGCGACCGGCGCGCCACGATGGGCAACCTCATCGCCCAGCGCGACATCGAGAAGGTCTTCGCCGCCGACGCCTACTCGCTCGTCGGCATGGCCGGCACCGCCGGCTTCGGCCTGGAGATGATGCGGCTGTTCCAGGTCGAGCTGGAGCACTACGAGAAGATCGAGAGCAGCATGCTCTCGCTGGAGGGCAAGGCCAACCGCCTGGCCAGCATGGTGCGCAACAACCTCGGGGCCGCCATGCAGGGCCTCGCCGTGGTGCCGCTGTTCGCGGGCTTCGACCTCGACGCCAAGAGCGTCGAGGAGGCCGGGCGCATCTTCAGCTTCGACGTGGCCGGCGGCGTCTACGAGGAGCGTGGCTACGACTCGATCGGCTCCGGCTCGCTGTTCGCCAAGTCGTCGCTCAAGAAGCGCTACCGCCCGGGCGTGACCACCGAGGAGGCGGTCAAGCTGGCGATCGAGGCGCTCTACGACGCGGCCGACGACGACACCGCGACCGGCGGCCCCGACCTGCTGCGCGGCATCTTCCCGGTGGTCATGATCGCCACGGTGGAGGGCACCCGCCGGCTCAGCGACGACGAGACCCGCGCCGTCGCCGAGCAGATCATCCGCGAGCGGTCCGACAACCCCGGCGTCTGAGTCCCAGCCGTCCCGACTACCAGCAGAAGGAGAACTCGCCACCGTGGCCATGCAGTTCTACGCCTCGCCCGAGCAGATCATGCGGGACCGCTCGGAATACGCGCGCAAGGGCATCGCCCGTGGTCGCAGTGTCGTGGTGCTCAGCTACGAGGGCGGCGTGCTGTTCGTCGCCGAGAACCTGTCGACCGCGCTGCACAAGGTCAGCGAGATTTACGACCGGATCGGTTTCGCCGCCGTCGGCCGCTACCCCGAGTTCGAGAACCTCCGCTCGGCCGGGGTCCGCCTGGCCGACCTGCACGGATACTCCTACGGCCGCCGCGACGTGACCGGCCGGCAGATCGCCAACGCCTACGCCCGCACCCTGGGCGCGATCTTCACCCAGGAGCAGAAGCCCTACGAGGTGGAGATCTGCGTCGCCGAGGCGGGGGCCACCGCGGCCGACGACGAGCTCTACCGGATCACCTACGACGGCTCCGTCCAGGACGAGCCGGGCCTGGTCACCATGGGCGGGCAGTCCGACACCATCTCCGGCGCCGTGAAGAGCCGCCTGCGGCCCGACCAGACGCTCGCTGAGGCCCTGAAGCTGGCCGTCGAGGGTCTGGGCAGCGTCGGCGGGGAGGGCGGGCAGCCGCGCAAGCTGCAGGCCAACCAGCTGGAGGTCGCGGTCCTGGACCGCAACCGGCCCGGGCGCACGTTCCGCCGGCTCACCGGGCTGGCCCTGACCGCGATCCTGGAGGACGCCTCGGCGGTCAAGTCCGCCGACGTGGAGGGCGGCCTCGAGGACAAGCCGCAGCCGCCGGCCTCGCCGAGCCCCGCCGACAACGCCTCGGGCGGCGCCGAAGACGAATAATCTTCACAAAAAAGGGCCGGGTCGCTCGACCCGGCCCTTTGCTGTGTGCTCAGGCGCGGATGATCGCCAGGAGCAGCACGATGAACGCGCGGCCCAGGTAGATCGACGCCTTGATGGGGGAGTTGCTCGGGGTGCCGGCCATCCGCGGGCGCATCGCCACCGGGATCTGGGTGATCTTGTACTTGTTGCGGGCCAGCCGGACCAGCACCTCGATGGTGTCGCCAAGGTACTCCGCCGGGTACCAGTTGGCGAAGAACTCGATCACCCGCCGGTTGCAGGCCCGGTGCCCCGACGTCGTGTCGGTGAGCCGGGTGCCGGCCATCGCGGACAGGACCGCCGAGAGCATCTTCATCGCCCACTTGCGCGGGCCGGTGACCGAGTAGCCACCCTCGCCGGCGAACCGGGCGCCGATGACCAGGTCGTTCTCGTCCAGGGCGTCGACGAGCTTCGGGATGTACCGCGGGTCGTGCTGCCCGTCCGCGTCGACCTGGATGGCCACGTCGTAGCCGTGGTCGCGGGCGTAGCGGTAGCCGGTGCGCATCGCGCCGCCCACGCCGAGGTTGAACGGCAGCCGGGCGACGATCGCCCCGGCCGCGGCGGCCTTGGCGGCGGTGTCGTCGGTGGAGCCGTCGTCGACGACGATGATGTCCACGCCGGGCAGCTCGCCGTGCACCTCGCGCACGACGTCGGCGATCGACCCGGACTCGTTCCAGGCCGGGATGATGATGAGGACCCGCTTACCGTTGATCATCCGGGCCCACCTCCTGGGGCGCGAGGGATTCGTGGGACTCGTAAGGGGCGAGCTCCTGCGGCCGGGGGCGACCCAGTTCGCTGCGCAGCAACGCCAGGTCCTCGGCCAGCGTCCGGGTCTCTTCCTCGAGCCGGCTGACCTCCCAGCTGAGGTGTACGGTCACCAGCAGCAGGAACACGATGCCGAAGAACATCACCAGGCTCACGCCGGAGGCGATGCCGACGAGCTTCGCGATCTTGTCGATGATGACCGGGAAGATCGCCAGCGGCACCATGAGGATGCCGACCGCGAGCCACAGAATGGCGTACTTCTCCTGGAGCTGCCGCCTCCGCAGCAGTTCGATCATGAAGGCCAGGACGGCTATCGCCGTGATGACCGTGACGATGGTGAGCTTCAACGCGGGGCCTCGTCTGCTCGGGTAGCGAACGCCGGGTCGGCGAGCGCTGCGGTCAGCATGTCATGCCACGGGCGCATCGGTGCCAGCCCGGCCGCCGCCCAGCGCGCGTGCCCGAGCACGCTGTAGGAGGGGCGGGGCGCAGGCCGCTTGAACGCCTCGCTGCTGGTGCGGCGGACCCGGGCCGGGTCGTGGCCGGCGCCGGCGAAGACCGCCTCGGCCAGCCCGTGCCACGAGGTCTGGCCCGAGGCCGTGCCGTGGTAGACGCCGGCCGGCGCGCCGCCGTCGGCCAGGGCGATCAGCCGCTCGGCCAGGTCCCGCGACCACGTCGGCTGGCCGACCTGGTCGTCGACCACGTCGACGAACTCGCGCTCGCCGGCCAGGCGCAGCATCGTGGCCACGAAGCTCTTGCCGTGCGCGCCGTAGAGCCAGGCGGTACGCACCACGTAGCCGGTCGCGGGCAGCGTGTCGAGCACCGCCCGCTCGCCGGCCAGCTTGCTGCGCCCGTAGGCGTTGATCGGCGCCGTCGGCGCGTCCTCCGCGTACGGCGCGTCGGCGTCGCCGGGGAAGACGTAGTCGGTGGAGACGTGCAGCAGGCGGGCGCCGGCGGCCGCGCAGGCGGTGGCGAGCGTGGCCACGCCGGTGCCGTTCACCGCGGTCGCGCCGGCCTCGTCCGACTCGGCGCGGTCGACGTCGGTCCAGGCGGCCGCGTTGAGGACCACGTCGTGCCCCTCGACCAGGTCGCGGACCTTCGCCGTGTCCGTGATGTCCAGTTCGGCGCGGGTGGCGGCGGTGACGTCCCGGCCGGCCAGCACGTCGAGCAGGTCGTGGCCGAGCATGCCGCCGGCCCCGGTCACCAGGTAGCGGGTCACGGTCAGTGGCCCAGCGCCGCGCGGGCCTTGAGCGGCTCCCACCAGGCCCGGTTCTCGTTGTACCAGGCCACCGTCTCGGCGATGCCCTGTTCGAAGGTGACCTGGGGGGTGTAGCCGAGCTCGTTGCGGATCTTCTCGATCGACAGCGAGTACCGCCGGTCGTGGCCCTTGCGGTCCTCGACGTAACGCACCGAGGAGTCCCAGTCCCGCCCGGTCGCGTCCAGCAGCACCTCGGTCAGCTCGCGGTTGGTGAGCTCCCGGCCGCCGCCGATGTTGTAGACCTCGCCGGAGCGGCCCTTCTCCAGGGCCAGCTGAATCCCGGCGCAGTGGTCGGACACGTGCAGCCAGTCGCGGATGTTGCCGCCGTCGCCGTACAGCGGCACGGTCGCCCCATCGATGAGATTGGTCACGAACAGCGGGATGACCTTCTCGGGGAACTGGTAGTGGCCGTAGTTGTTCGAGCAGCGGGTCACCACCACCTCCATGCCGTGGGTGCGGTGGTAGGCCAGGGCGAGCAGGTCGGAGCCGGCCTTGGAGGCCGAGTACGGCGAGTTCGGCGCCAGCGGCCACTCCTCCGTCCAGGACCCCTCCTGGATCGAGCCGTACACCTCATCGGTCGACACGTGCAGGAAGCGCCCGACCCCGGCCGCCCGGGCCGCGTCGAGCAACACCTGGGTGCCGAGCACGTTGGTCGTCACGAACGGGCCCGCGCCCAGGATGGAGCGGTCGACGTGCGACTCCGCGGCGAAGTGCACGACCGCGTCGTGGCCCGGCATCAGCTCGCCGACGAGGCCGGCGTCGCAGATGTCGCCCTCCACGAACGTGAGCGCAGGGTCACCGTCGACGGGGGCGAGGTTCTCCCGGTTGCCCGAATAGGTGAGTTTGTCGAGGACGGTCACGGCAGCACCGGCATATGCGGGATAGCCGCCGCTCAGCAGGGTGCGCACGTAATGCGAGCCGATGAAACCGGCACCGCCGGTGACGAGAATTCTCACGGGTTCGGGAGTCTAGTGCAACCGAGTCACGGCCGGGTCGACCCCGGTTGGCCACAGCCCGTAAGGTGACCGGGTGCGTGGCATCATCCTCGCCGGTGGGACCGGCTCGCGTCTGTGGCCCTTGACGAAGGCCGTGTCGAAGCAACTGATGCCGGTCTTCGACAAGCCGATGATCTACTACCCGCTCACCACGCTGGTGATGGCGGGCATCACCGAGATCCTGGTGATCACCACTCCCGAGGACTCCGACCAGTTCCAGCGGCTGCTCGGCGACGGCTCCCAGTGGGGGCTGCAGATCAGTTACGCGACCCAGCCCCGCCCCGAGGGCCTGGCCCAGGCGTTCATCATCGGCGCCGAGTTCATCGGCGACGACAGCGTGGCGCTGGTGCTCGGCGACAACATCTTCCACGGCGCCGCGCTCGGCCAGCGTCTCTCCGACAACGCCGACGTCAAGGGCGGCCGGGTCTTCGCCTACCCGGTGGCCAACCCGCAGGACTACGGCGTCGTCGATTTCGCCCCAGACGGCCGCGTGCTCTCGATCGAGGAGAAGCCGGCCCGGCCCAAGTCGCGCTATGCGGTCCCCGGGTTGTACTTCTACGACAACCGCGTCGTGCAGATCGCCCGCGAGCTCAAGCCGAGCGACCGGGGCGAGCTGGAGATCACCGCGGTGAACGCCGCGTACCTGGAGCTCGACGAGCTGCACGTGGTCGTGCTGGACCGCGGCACCGCGTGGCTGGACACCGGTACGTTCAACACGATGGTGCAGGCGGCCGAGTTCGTGCGCGTGATCGAGGAGCGGCAGGGCCTCAAGATCGGGTGCGTGGAAGAGGAGAGCTGGCGGGCCGGGCTGATCAGCGACGATGAGCTGCGGGCGCTGGCCGAGCCGCTGCGCAAGAGTGGTTACGGGGACTACCTGCTGCACCTGCTGGACTGGAAGAACTAGGGCCTGTTTCATGACTGGGGTGGGAGCGAGGCGGAGTCCAGATTTCGTCTGGTGGTGGCCCGCGGGAGCCAGGCTACCGGTGTTGTAACCGGGCTTCCGCGGGACGCCGCCAGGCGGAATCTGGGCCCGCCGCAGCCCCGCCTCAGTCATGAAACAGGCCCTGTCCCACCGGGTGGCTTTGCGCACCCGCTACCACGACCGACACGCTACGGAGTCAGCACGTGAAGATCCGACAGCTCTCGATCGGCGGCGCCTGGGAGATCACCCCCGTGCTGCACGGGGACCCCCGCGGCCTGTTCGCCGAGTTCTACCGCTTCGACCACCTGGCCGCCGAGGTGGGCCACCCGCTGCGGCTGGCGCAGGGCAACCTGTCCGTCTCGGCGCGCGGGGTGGTGCGCGGCATCCACTTCGCCGACGTGCCGCCGGGGCAGGCGAAGTACGTCATGTGCACCCGCGGGGCCGTGCTCGACGTGATCGTGGACATCCGGGTCGGATCCCCGACATTCGGCCGCTGGGAGGGCGTGCAGCTCGACGACGTCGACCGGCGCGCGGTGTACGTCTCCGAGGGCCTCGGGCACGGGTTCTGCGCCCTGAGCGACGATGCCACCCTGACGTACCTGGTCTCCGAGTCCTACAACCCGACGGGTGAGCACGGCATTCACCCGCTCGACCCGGAACTGGCCATCGCCTGGCCCGCCGAGGACCCGACGCTGTCGGCCCGCGACGCCGCCGCGCCTACCCTGGCCCAACTGCGCGAAGAGGGGCGGCTGCCGGACTACGCCACCTGCCAGGGGTATACGGAAAGTCTCCGGTCCCAATAGGTTCGAATCCGGCCTCAGGCGGCTAATGTCTGTACATGGACCGGCGAATTTTCGGCCTTGAGACCGAATACGGGGTCACGTGCACCTACCGGGGGCAGCGTCGCCTGTCCCCGGACGAGGTCGCCCGCTATCTCTTCCGGCGCGTCGTGTCGTGGGGCCGTTCCAGCAACGTCTTCCTGCGCAACGGCGCGCGCCTCTACCTGGATGTGGGCTCCCACCCGGAATACGCCACTCCCGAATGCGACTCGGTGCCCGATCTGGTCGTCCACGACCGGGCCGGCGAGCGCATCCTCGAGGGCCTGCTCGTCGATGCCGAGCGGCGCCTGCACGACGAGGGCATCGCGGGCGAGATCTACCTGTTCAAGAACAACACCGACTCCGCCGGGAACTCGTACGGCTGCCACGAGAACTACCTCGTCAGCCGGCACGGCGAGTTCGGCCGCCTGGCCGACATCCTCATCCCGTTCCTGGTCACCCGCCAGCTGATCTGCGGCGCCGGCAAGGTGCTGCAGACCCCGCGCGGCGCCGTCTACTGCCTCTCGCAGCGCGCCGAGCACATCTGGGAGGGCGTGTCGTCGGCGACCACCCGGTCCCGCCCGATCATCAACACCCGCGACGAGCCGCACGCCGACGCCGAGCGCTACCGGCGCCTGCACGTCATCGTCGGCGACTCCAACATGAACGAGGTCACCACGCTGCTCAAGGTCGGCACCGCCGACATCGTGCTGCGCATGATCGAGGCCGGGGTGGCCATGCGGGACCTCTCGCTGGAGAACCCGATCCGCGCCATCCGCGAGGTGTCCCACGACATCACCGGCCGCCGCCGGGTCCGCCTGGCCAGCGGCAAGGAGATCTCGGCGCTGGAGATCCAGCAGGAGTACTTCGACAAGGCCACCGAGTTCCTGGACCGCCGCGGCGCCGACGCCGCCACCAAGCGGGTCATGGACCTGTGGGGCCGGGTCCTGAACGCCGTCGACACGGGCAACCACAAGGACGTCGAGCGCGAGGTCGACTGGGTGACCAAGCTCGGCCTGATCGAGCGCTACCAGGCCAAGCACGACCTGCCGCTGTCCCACCCGCGGGTGGCCCAGATGGACCTGGCCTACCACGACCTGCGCCGCGGCCGGGGCCTCTACGGCCTGCTGGAGAAGCGTGGCCAGGTCGACCGGGTCGCCACCGACCTGGAGATCTTCGAAGCCAAGGAGACCCCGCCGCAGACCACCCGGGCCCGCCTGCGGGGCGAGTTCATCCGCCACGCCCAGGAGCGCCGCCGCGACTTCACCGTCGACTGGGTGCACCTGAAGCTCAACGACCAGGCCCAGCGCACCGTCCTGTGCAAGGACCCGTTCCGCGCCTACGACGAGCGCGTCGACCGCCTGATCGCGAGCATGTGACGCACGAGGCTGACGGGGGTTAGGCTGGCCGGCGCTATGTATGACGCACCGGACCAGCCGCCCCCGAAGCCGAAGAAGCTCGACGCCGACTTCAACCCGGACCGCCCCGCGAAGAGCCGTCAGGGCCGGCGGCTGCAGCGCATCCGCGAGGAGATCGAGCGCAACCGGACCGAGGGGCCGAAGTACCCGACGTGGCTGCTGGCCTCGCTGCTGATCGTCATCGTCGCCGCCTTCGTCCTGATCGTGGTCTACGCGTGAGACCCGCGGCCGGGCTCCTCGCGGGGGCGGTCCTGCTCCTGCTCGCCGCCTGCACCGGCGACGGCGCCCAGCACCGGCCGCTGCCGGCCGCCCCGGCCGCCGACGAGGTCTCCCACCGGCCGCTGGCCTCACCCACCCTCCCGCCGGTGGTCAACTCCGACGGCTGCCAGGGCCTGATCTCCGCCGCCCAGGTCCAGCAGGCCACCGGCCTGCCGGTCGGCGCCAGCCAGGGCGACGGCGCCGCGGCGGCCGCCCAGTACGGCCAGGCCGCCCAGACCCTCGGCCTGACCGCCCAAGCCCGGATGTGCCCCTTCGGCAGCGCCGCCGGCGATCAGGTCACGGTCGTCGCCCTGACCTTCGCCGACGCGGGCCAGGCCCAGAAGCTGTGGACGACGATCGTGTCCCTGGAGGCCGTTGGCGGGGTCGGCGAGGCGGCGCTGAGCGACAAGTCCAAGACGCTGCTGACCCGCCGGGGCAAGGCCATCGTCGCCGTGTACCTGGTGGCCGCCGCCGATCCCGGCGCCGACCACCTGCCGCAGCTCCGCTCGGTCGCCGGCACCGCCCTGGCGAAGGCCTGACGCCGGTCGCCGCGGTGCCGGCCCGCGGTGGCGGATCTGTCGCGGCTCCGCTGGGTCGCCAGCGCCGGAACGGCATCATCGAGCGTGCCGGCGGCGAGGCCCTGATCGGCGGCGGGCTCGCTCTGGCGAAGGCTTGACGCCGGCTCAGCCCGCGACGGTCGCCGCGTGCCGGCCCGCGGCGGCGGACCTGTCGCGGCTCCGCTCGGTCGCCAGCGCCGGAACGGCACTATCGAGCGGGCCGGCGGCGAGGCCCTGATCGGCTCAGCCGGCGACGGTTGCCGCGTGCCGGCCCGCGGCGGCGGCGGACAGGAAGTAGGCCTCGTCCTCGGCCAGGCCGCGGCCCATCGTCGAGAGCTTCGCCGGCAGGGCGGTCAGGGCCGGCAGCAGGTCGCGGGACGGCACCTCGACCAGGGTGTGCGGCGGGCACAGGGCGGCCAGCGCCTCCCGGACCTCGCCGGCCAGCGGCTCGGGCAGGTCGGAGGGCATGACCAGGTCGGCGGAGGCCAGGGCGACGCGGCCGAAGGCGGTCAGGCTGTGGTGGGACACGCCGCGGTGGCGCGGGCGCGGGTCGGCGTCGGAGATGCGCGGGGCGGCGATCGGGTGCCCGCCCAGCGCGGCCACCGCGTTGACCGCCTCGCCCGCCGCGACGCCCGAGAAGCCCCAGCTTGTGCCGGTGCCGAGGTTGCCCGGGCCCTGGGTGACGATCGCCAGGTCGGCGCCGAGGCCGTGGCGGGCGGCGAGCAGGCCGCTGTGCACGTTCGTGGACTCCAGGTCACCGCCGAAGGCCTGGCCGGTGGTGACCGTGCCGGCCAGCAGGGGGCGCAGGGCGTCCAGGGTGCGCGAGAACCAGGCCGGCAGGGCGCCGCCGTCGGTCATCACGTAGGCGATGCGGGTGTCCGGGCGGACGGTCAGGGCGCCGGCGACCACGGCCGGGAGGGCGGAGTGCAGGTCGGCCACGACCACCGGCAGGGCCTCGAGGTCGGTGGCGCCGGCCAGGGCGTGACGCAGGCCGGAGGCCTCCTCGTCGGCGGCCAGGACGATGGCCTGCAGCGGGGTGTACCGCGCCTTGACGACGTGGCCCGGGACGTCGGCGTCCTCGGGGAGCCGGTCCGGGACCGCCACGACGAGGGCGTAGCCGCCGGTGCCGAGCCCCAGCGCGAGGGCGTTGAGGTTGAGCAGCACGCGGTCGCCCGGCTCGGGGGTGCCGACGAGCCGGGGGTAGGCAAGGGCCCGTACCGTCGCCGGGTCTTCTGCTCTTCTCGACTCGACCGTCACCTCGAGCTCCAGGCTGCCGCGCCACTCGCGGCGGGCCTCGACGACGGTTCCCCAACGCCAGCGGATCACGGCGCATACCGTAACGCAGCGACACTGCGCGCTTTCGTGGTGACCGTAGGTTGCAGTCCGTGTGGGCGGCGCAGAACAGGCGTTCGGGCTGGTAGGTTCGCTGCGTGTCGCGGACCCGAACCGAGCGCCTGGTCAATCTGGTGATCTGCCTGCTCGCTACGCGCCGCTTCCTGACCGCCGAACAGATCGCCGCGATCGTGCCCGGATACGAGCACGATCCGAACGACGAGCGCGACCACGAGGCCTTCCAGCGGAAGTTCGAGCGGGACAAGTCAGAGCTGCGCGAGCTCGGGGTGCCGCTGGAGATGGGCACCGCCAGCATCTTCGACAACGAGCAGGGTTACCGCATCGCGCGCCGCGAGTATGCGCTGCCCGACATCCCGCTCGCGCCCGACGAGGCGGCGGCGGTCGGCATCGCGGCCCGCCTGTGGCAGCAGACCGGGCTGGCCGCGGCGGCGTCCTCGGGGCTGGCCAAGCTGCGGGCCGGCGGGATCGACGTCGACCCGCACGCCACGCTCGGCGTGGAGGCCGTGGTCACCGTCGACTCCGCGTTCGAGCCGCTGACCGCGGCGGTGCGGGACCGGCAGGCGGTCACGTTCTCCTACGAGGTGCCCGAGCGCGACTCCGCCGGCGTGCGGCGGCTGCAGCCGTGGGGCGTGGTGTGCTGGCGGGGCCGGTGGTATGTCGTCGGCCACGACCTCGACCGCGACGCCGAGCGGTGCTTCCGGCTGTCCCGGATCGTCAGCGGGGTGCGCCGGATCGGCCGGCGCGGCGCCTACGAGCCGCCGAAGGTGGACCTGATCGCCCGGGTGGCCCGGTCCAGCGGGCCGGTCGAGCGCACCGGGCGGGCGACGGTGCTGGTCCGCCCCGGCAAGGCCGCGGGGGTACGGCGCTGGGCCGAACGCTGCGTCAGCGGCCCGGACGGCGACCGGCTCACCCTGAGCTACGCCGACGCCGACCAGTTCGCCGCCTGGCTGGTGGGCTACGGCGCGGACCTCGTCGTGCTGGACCCGCCCGAGGTGCGCGAGCACATGGTGCGCCGCCTGCGCGCGGTCGCCGCCGCCTACGAGCCGGTGGAGAAGGTGCCCGCGTGACCGCTCCGGAGCGAAGCGGAGGGGCGTCGTCGCCGGAGCGCAGCGGAGGTGGCGGCGTGACCGGTCCGGAGCGAAGCGGAGGTGGCGGCGTGAGCCGTCCGCAGCGATGCGAGGAGGGGGCGTGACGACGTCGGCGGACCGGCTGGGCCGGATGCTCAACCTGGTGCCCTACCTGCAGGCCCGCCCGGGGATCACGCTCGCCGAGGCCGCCGCCGACCAGGGCATCACCGAGCGGCAGCTGCGCGAGGACCTCGAGCTGCTGTGGATGTGCGGGCTGCCGGGGTACGGCCCAGGGGATCTCATCGACATGGCGTTCGTCGGCGACAGCGTCACCCTGACGTACGACGCGGGAATCGACCGCCCGCTGCGCCTCACCCCCGACGAGGCGCTCGCCCTCATCGTCGCGCTGCGGATGCTCGCCGAGACGCCGGGAGTCACCGGGGGCGACGGCGTGCACCGGGCGCTGGCGAAGATCGAGCACGCGGCCGGTGACCTTGCCGATGCGCCGGTGGCGGTGCGGCTGCCCGGCAACACCGACCGCCTGGAGGAGCTGCGCGGGGCGGTGGACCGGCGTCGGGCGCTGCGGATCACGTACTACACGGCGACCCGGGACGAGACCAGCGATCGGGTGGTCGACCCGATGCGGGTGCTCGTCGTCGGCCGGTGGGCCTACCTGGAGGCCTGGTGCCGGCGCGCCGAGGCGGTCCGGCTGTTCCGCATCGACCGCATCGACGCCAGCACCGAGCTCGACGAGCCGGCCCGGGTGCCGCAGCAGGCCCGGCCGACCGACACCCGCGGCGGGAGCCTGTTCACGCCGACCCCGGACCTGCCCCTCGTCACGCTGCGGGTGGGCCGGGGCGCGCGGTGGATCACCGAGCAGTACCCCTGCGAAGAGATCGTCCGCGGGCCCGGCGAGCACTGGACGGTGTCGCTGCGCGCCTCCGACCTCGACTGGGCCCGCCGGTTGGTGCTCGGGCTCGGCGCCGAGGTCACCGTCGTGGCCCCCGCGCAGCTCGCCGCGGCCGTCGCTGCCGAGGCGCACGCGGCGCTGGACGCCTACGTGCATTAAGGTCGGTCACGTGTTGTGGTGGATCTCGGGCGGCATCGTCCTGCTCGCGCTCATCGTCCTGGTTGGGGTGGTCCTGAGTGTCATGGGCCGAATGCGCGCGTTCGACAACGCCGCCCGGGCCCTGCAGGCCCGCCTCGTCGACGGGCAGCGGCGGGTCGAGCCGCGGGTCGCCGCGCTCCAGCAGACGGTCGAGACCATGTTGCCGCAGCTGGAGGCCATGCAGGCCCAGGCCGCCGAGCGGGCCGGGGGCCGGGGCAGTGCATTGGCCGAGTTAGAGAACAGTTAACAAGCCTGCCGGATCAACCGGGGCAAAGTACACCTTTGTCCGGACGGATGGTTGACGATCGGGCAGGACCCGGCAACACTCGTCAGGACTTCAGCGGCCGGACCCCATTCCGCAATCCCCGGCCACTGCCCTCACCCACCCGTGGTCAGTACGATGGGTACGGCAGCTCGAATACAGTGAGGTGGCTTCACATGGGTGCAGTTAGGCCGTGGCACATCATCGTCTTGGTGGTGGTGCTGATCCTGCTGTTCGGCGCGAAGCGCCTGCCTGACGCGGCACGGTCGCTCGGCCGCTCGATGCGGATCATCAAGGCCGAGACCAAGGGCCTGGCGGACGACGACGTGGACGCCAAGGCCGAGGCGCAGTCGGGCCGGGCGCCCCTCAGCGGCACGATCGCCGACAACCAGCCGTCGCCGAAGCCGCAGGTCGACCCGGTCGATCACGCTCGCGAGCGCTGAGGCGCGCTCGGGTCGTGAGCATCCTCGCACGGCGGCGGGACAAGCAGCCGTCGAACTTTGAGCGTGCAGCAGATGGCTCCATGACCCTCTTGGAGCATCTGCGGGAACTCCGCACGAGGCTCTTCCGGGCATCCATCGCGATCGTGCTCGGCCTCATCGTCGGGTACCTGCTGCACACCTACGTCCTGCACATCCTGCAGGACCCTTACTGCACGCTGTCCGAGAAGCTGGTGCGTCAGGCCAACCACGGCAACCTCCCGGCGGGCTGGCAGTGCCAGTTCGTGGTGCTCAAGGTTACCGACCCGCTGCTGCTCACGCTGAAGATCTCGCTGTACGTCGGCCTGATCGCCTCGTCGCCGTTCTGGATGTATCAGCTGTGGGCCTTCGTCGCCCCCGGCCTGCACCGCAACGAGCGCAAGTGGGCCTACGTGTTCGCCGGCCTCGCCGCCCCGCTGTTCGCGGCCGGCGCGGTGCTCGCGTTCATCGTGGTGTCCAAGGGCCTGGAGTTCCTGGTGAACTTCATGCCACCGTCGACATCACTGCTGATCGAGGCAATGGCGTACGTCGACTTCGTCACCGGCATGATGCTGGTGTTCGGCGTGGCGTTCGAGTTCCCGCTGGGCATCATGCTGGCCAACATCGCCGGCATCGCCACCGGCAAGCGCCTGCTCGGCTGGTGGCGGATCGCGGTCTTCATCTTCTTCGTGTTCGCCGCCATCGCCACCCCGACGGCCGACCCGTTCGGCATGACGTTCCTGGCGCTGTGCATGTCGCTGCTGTACTTCGGCGCGGTGGTCTTCGCGCTGGTCAACGACAAGCGGCGGGGCCGCAACCGCCCGGCGTACGCGAACATCGGCGACGACGAGGTCTCCTCGCTGGACGGCTACGACGTCGAGCCGGTCGAGGCGGCCAGCCCGATCGACGGGTACGACCCGATCGACGCGCCCACCCCGGTGGCCGCGCCGACGGCGGTCGAGCGCCCGAAGCCGCTGGACCGCGGCTACGACGACATCACGTAATCAACGGTTCAAGCGCAGCGCCCCGGCGGCCATAGGCCCCGGGGCGCTGAACGTTTACAGTCTGCGCCGTGAACATCGCGTTACTCGCCAACCCCACCGCCGGCAAGGGCCGGCGCGCCTCGCTGCTGCCCGTGGTCGTGGAGCGGCTCGGGGCGGGCGGGGCGGCGGTGACCGTGCTGGCCGGCGGCAGCGCCGCGCAGGTGCGGGCCGAGGCGCACCGGGCCGTCGAGGACGGGTGCGACGCGCTGGTGGCGATGGGCGGCGACGGCACCGTGCACCTCGGGCTGCAGGCCGTGGCCGGGCGCCCGGTGCCCTTCGGGATCGTGCCGGCCGGCACCGGCAACGACTTCGCGGTGCGGCTCGGCCTGCCCGCCTCGCCGGTGGCCGCGGCCGGGGTGGTCGCCGACGCGCTGCGGGACGGCACCCGCCGGTCGATCGACCTGGCCCGGCTGGAGGGGGCCGACGGGACCCGCGTGTGGTTCGGCGCGGTGCTCGCCGCCGGGTTCGACGCCTTCGTCAACGAGCGGGCCAACCGCATCCGGTGGCCGCGCGGGCCGCAGCGCTACAACCGCGCGATCGTGGAGGAACTGCTGGCGTTGCGGCCGCGGCGGTACCGCATGAGCCTTGACGGCATCCCGGCCGAGTTCGACTCCGTGCTCGTGGCGGTGGGCAACACGGAGAGCTACGGCGGGGGCTTCCGCATCCTGCCGGGGGCCGACCCGGCCGACGGGCTGCTCGACGTCGTGGTGGCCGAGCCGCTCGGCCGCCTGACCCTGATGCGGCTGCGCCCGAAGGTCCTGAAGGGCACCCACGTCCACGACCGCCGCGTCCGCACGATGCGCGCGAGGACGGTCGAACTGGCGGCGGACGGCGTGACGGCCTACGCGGACGGCGAGCGGATCTGCCCCCTGCCCGTGACGATCACCTGCGTGCCGGGCGCCCTGACCCTGCTGGGCTGATCGACGCGGGCAGCGCGGGGGCCTGCGGATCGCGCAGGGTACGGAACAACAGCAGGCTCAGGGCCGGCATGGCGATCAGCGGCGTGAGGGCGGTCCTGAGCGACGTCGCGTCGGCCACCGCGCCGATGACCGGGCTGGCGAGGCCGCCGATGCTCACGGTCAGGCCCAGGGTGATGCCACTGGCGGTGCCGACCCTGGTGGGCAGGTAGTCCTGCCCGAGCGTGACCTGCAGCGAGAACGGCACGTACAGGCCGGCCGACGTCAGCGCCACGAAGAGGTAGACGGCGGGCCCGGGGACCCACACCACGCCCGCGATCGCGGCGACGGTGACCGCGTAGGACCAGCGGGAAACGGCCACCCTGCCCCAGCGGGCGGCCGCGGAGCCACCCAGCACCGAGCCGACCACCCCGCCGAGGTAGAGCACGAACAGGGCGGCGGTACCCGCGGCCGGGCTTCCACCCGTTCGTTGCTGGACGTACAGGGAGATGAACGTGCTGAGGCCAACGAACGCGATCGACCGGAACACCACCGCCAGCGTCAGCCGCACGAACGACGCAACGTCGTTGCGCCCGACCGGTGCCGGGGCACCGCTGTCAGCCCTCTTGCGCTTCGACAGCGCGCGCAGCACGGGCAAGGACATCGCGGTGCCGGCGAGGGCCGGCACGAGCAGCAGCGGTGTCCACCTCAGGCCCCCGGCGGCCGCGACCGCGGCGACCATCAGCGGCGCCAGCGCGAAGCCGGCGTTGCCGCCGGTGGCGAAGTACGCCATGGCGGTGTGACTGCCTTCGCTGGCCTCGCGAGCGATGCGCGCGGACTCGGGATGGTAGGCGGCCACACCGATGCCGGAGATCGCCACGAACACCAGGGTGAGGGCGTAGTTGCCGCTCAGCCCGCTCAGCGCGATGCCCACTCCGCCCAGCAGCGTGCTGACCGGCAGCAGCCACGGCATCGCCCAGCGGTCGGTGAGCGCGCCGAACGCCGGCTGCGCGACCGAGGACAGCAGCGACGCGGCGAGCACGATGCCGGACGCCGCCGCGTACGTGTAGGCACGCTCGGCGACGAACAAGGGCACCAGGGCCGCGACGGTGCCCTGGTAGACGTCCACGCAGGCGTGCCCGACGGACAGCAGCGTGATGGAGGTGTTTCTGCGCACCGACCGATGGTTCCAACGCACCACCGTGTCTGGCTTCCGATATTCTGCCAAACAATGGAGGAGATCCGCCATGATCCGGTGGCGCCCACGCGTGCCCAATGGCTCGCGGCGGGCGGTGAGATCGAGGCCCACCGCCACGACGATCACCAGATCATCTATGCCGCCCGCGGGGTGCTGGCCGTGACGACCAGCGAGGGGTCCTGGGTCGCCCCGGGCACTCGCGCGATCTGGGTGCCGGCCGGCACCGCGCACGCCCACCGCGCCTACGGCGACCTCGAGCTGCACCTGGTGGGGCTGCCCGCCGGCAACAACCCGCTCGGCCTGGAAACCCCGGCCGTCCTGTCGGTCGGCCCGCTGTTACGCGAGCTGATCATCGAGTACACCCGCACGGCCGGCGAGCAGAGCCCGCAACGCCACCGGCTGTGCGCCGTGCTGCTCGACCAGTTGCGCGCCTCACCCCAGCAGCCCCAGCACGTGCCGGCCCCCACCGAGCCGCTGCTGCGTGCCGTGTGCGCGCTCCTGCAGGCCGACCCGGGCGACAACCGTACCCTCGCCGATCTCGGCCGCGAGGTCGGCGCCAGCGACCGCACCCTGTCCCGGCTGTTCCGCCGCGACCTCGGCATGACCTTCCCGCAGTGGCGGACCCAGCTGCGCCTGCACCACGCGCTGATCCTGCTCGCCGACAAGACGCCGGTGACCTCGGTGGCCCACCAGTGCGGCTGGTCGTCGGCCAGCGTGTTCATCGACGTGTTCCGCCGCACCTTCGGCCACACCCCGGGCACGCACCCCACGAGCTAATGCCCCCGCAGACGGAAAGCCGGGCGCGCAGCGCCCGGCTTTCCGGCAGAACGGCCGATTCAGGCGGCGTTGTGGATGCGGACCTTGACGCCGCTGCCGGCGCGCTCGGTCGACACGTCGGACTGGTCGACCCCGGCCGGCAGCGAGAAGCTCTTGCTGAACGAGCTCGAGCTGGACGACGAGGAGGAGAAGTGGCCGCCCCCGAAGTCCTGGCTCTGCGAGGTACTGCTGCCGCTCTGGCCCTTGATCGTCAAGCGGCCGCCGGAGACCTCGACGTGGACGTCGGACGGGTTCACGCCCTCGACCGTGATGACGAGGTCGTCGCCGTCGCGGGTGGTCGTGACCGACGGGCCGTGGGCGTGGGACGCGGCGTTGCCGAGGTCCTGCTCCAGGCGGGCCAGGGCGTTGTGGGGATCCCATCGGTTCAGGGGCATGACGTACCTCCGCAGCAAGGAAAAAAATCTCGTCGTCTGGTTGCACTGTCGTCGCGGGGGAACGGCGCGACAAGCGCAGAGCCGATGTTGCGACACTGATTCCCGCGATCGCGCCGTGTGACACATGCCGTCAGATGAGCCGGAGCACGGCGCCGAGGCCGTGGATTTTGCCCGGTTCACTCTCCGGGAGGACGAGGACGCTGCAGCCGGCCGCCGTGGCTCCGGCGTCGGCGGGGGTGTCCCCGACCATGAGCGCGCGCTCCGGGTCGACCTTCAGGGCTGCGCAGGCCCGCCAGAAGATGGCCGGGTCGGGCTTGGTCCGGCCGACCTCGTAGGAGAGCACGAACTCGTCGACGAGGTCGGCGATGCCGAGCTCGCCGGCCAGCGCCCGCAGGTCGAAGCCGATGTTGCTGACCACCGCCACGGGCACGCCGGCCGCGCGCAGGGCCCGCAGGGTGGGCACGGTGTCGGTGTAGAGCCCCCACCCGTCGGCGATCAGGAGCCGGTCGTACAGCGCCGTGGCCAGCGCCTCGTCGACGGTCGCGGCCAGCCCGGTGAAGCAGGCCCGGTGCGCGGCGACGGAGAGGTCCCGGTCGGCCCACACCTCGGCCAGGTGCGGCGGCACGCGGTTGGGCTTCGGCCCGCCGGCCCGCCCGGCGGTGGTGAGCCGGTCGGCCAGGACGGTCGCCTTGCCGCGGTCCAGGGTCGTGCCGACGCTCTGCGCGGCGAGGGTGACCCAGCGCACGGGGTCCTCCACCTGCGCGAGCGTGCCGTGGAAGTCCAGGAGCACCGCCTCAATCGGTCGTCGGGACGTGAGTGCGTCATCGCTTTCCGGCACGCCAGCACGATACCTATGAGCGGATCCGTGCCTGCTTCGCCTAGCCTTGGGGGCGTGAGCGGCACCGAGGACCCCCAGCTGAGCCCCGCAGACCGATACCAGGCGGCCCGAGAGCGCGCCCAGGACGTCGCCCGGCACCCGGCCCTGGCAGGGTTCGCCGACGAGCTCGAATTCGAGCTGGACCCGTTCCAGGCCGAGGCCTGCGAGGCGCTGGAGCGCGGCTCCGGCGTGCTCGTGTGCGCGCCCACCGGCGCCGGCAAGACCGTCGTCGGCGAGTTCGCCGTGCACCTCGCGCTGCGGCAGGGGCGCAAGTGCTTCTACACGACGCCGATCAAGGCGCTGTCCAACCAGAAGTACAACGACCTGGTGCAGCGCCACGGCGCGGAGAAGGTCGGGCTGCTCACCGGCGACAACGCGATCAACGGCGAGGCGCCCGTGGTGGTGATGACCACCGAGGTGCTGCGCAACATGCTGTACGCCGGATCCTCCTCCCTGCACGGCCTGTCCTACGTGGTCATGGACGAGGTGCACTACCTCGCCGACCGGTTCCGTGGCGCGGTGTGGGAGGAGGTGATCATCCACCTGCCCGAGTCGGTGACCCTGGTGTCGCTGTCGGCGACCGTCTCCAACGCCGAGGAGTTCGCCGACTGGCTCGTCACCGTGCGGGGCGAGACGTCGGTCGTGGTGAGCGAGCACCGGCCGGTGCCGCTGTGGCAGCACATGCTCGTGGGCAAGCGGATGTTCGACCTGTTCCACGACGCCGAGGCCGCGCAGAAGCACGACGTGCACCCCGAGCTGCTGCGCTACCACCGCGAGATGCTCCGCCGGGTGGAGCTGGCCGGCGGCGACGTGCGCCGGGGCAAGCGGGGCCGCTGGACCGGGCCGCACCGCCCGGAGATCGTCGAGCGGCTCGACCGCGAGGGCCTGCTGCCGGCGATCCTGTTCATCTTCAGCCGGGCCGGCTGCGACGCCGCCGTGCAGCAGTGCCTGGCCGCCGGGCTGCGCCTCACCGGGCCGGACGAGCGGGCCGAGATCCGCACCATCGTCGAGGCGCGCACCAAGCACATCCCGAGCGAGGACCTGCAGGTGCTCGGATACTGGGAGTGGCTCGACGGCCTCGAGCGCGGCCTCGCCGCCCACCACGCCGGCATGCTGCCCGCGTTCAAGGAGGTCGTCGAGGAGCTGTTCGTGCGCGGCCTGGTCAAGGCCGTGTTCGCCACGGAGACCCTCGCGCTGGGCATCAACATGCCGGCCCGGTGCGTGGTGCTGGAGCGGCTGGTCAAGTACAATGGCGAGGCTCACGTCGACCTGACGCCGGGGGAGTACACCCAGCTGACCGGCCGGGCGGGGCGCCGCGGCATCGACGTCGAGGGGCACGCGGTCGTGGTCTGGGCGCCCGAGGTCGACCCCCGCCACGTCACCGGGCTCGCCTCCACCCGCACCTACCCGCTCAAGTCCAGCTTCCGCCCGTCGTACAACATGGCGGTCAACCTCGTCGGCAGCGTCGGCTTCACGGAGGCCCGCGAACTGCTGGAGAGCTCGTTCGCGCAGTTCCAGGCCGACCGGTCGGTGGTGGGGCTGGCCCGCCAGGTGCAGCGCAACACCGAGACCATGGCGACGTACGCCGGCGAGATGGCCTGCCACCTCGGGGACTTCGAGGAGTACTTCGGCATCCGCGTCGCCATCGCCGAGCGCGAGAAGGCGATCGCCCGCCAGGGCGTGCAGCAGCGCCGCGCGGCCGCCCTGGAGTCGCTCGAGCGGCTGCGCTCCGGCGACGTGATCCGGGTGCCCGCCGGGCGCCGTTCCGGCCTGGCCATCGTTATCGACCCGGGCACCGGCGGCTTCGGCGAGCCCCGCCCGCTCGTGCTGACCGAGGACCGCTGGGCCGGGCGGATCTCCGGCGCCGACTTCACCGCCCCGGTCGAGCCGATCGGCCGGGTCCGGGTGCCGCGGCAGTTCAACTACCGCTCGGCCCAGGACCGCCGCGACCTCGCCGCCCAGCTGCGCCGCATGGAGGCGGCCCCGCCGGCCGAGCGCGGCAAGGGGGGCCGGGCCCGCAACAGCGCCGCCGCCGACGACCACGAGCTCGACACGCTGCGCGCCTCGCTGCGCCGCCACCCCTGCCACCGCTGCCCGGAGCGCGAGGAGCACGCCCGCTGGGCCGAGCGGCGCTGGCGCCTGGAGCGCGACACGGAGGGCCTGCGCGGCAAGGTGGCCAGCCGGACCGGCTCGCTGGCGCGCACCTTCGACCGGATCTGCGGCCTGCTCACCGACCGCGGCTACCTGACCGACGCGGGCGGGGTCAGCGACGCCGGCCGGATGCTCGCCCGGATCTGGTCGGAGACCGACCTGCTCGTGGCGGAGTGCCTGCGCCGCGGGGTGTGGGACAAGCTCGGCCCGGCCGAGCTGGCCGCCGCCGTCAGCGTGCTGGTCTACGAGGCCCGCCGGGAAGCCGAGGACCGGGCATCGGTACCGCGGGGAGAAGTCACCGACGCCATCGACGCCACGCTGAAGCTCTGGGCCGACCTCCGCGAGGACGAGGACTCCCGCGGGCTGCAGATGACCCGCGAGCTCGACCTGGGGTTCGCCTGGCCGATGTACCGCTGGGCCCGCGGCGAGTCGCTCACCAAGGTCCTCGGCAGCGTCCACGGCCTCGAGGGCGACATGCCGGCCGGCGACTTCGTGCGCTGGTCGCGCCAGGTGCTCGACCTGCTCGGTCAGCTCGCCGACGCCGCCGGGGCGCCCGAGCCGATCCGGCGCACCGCGCGCCTGGCGATGGCCGCCATCACCCGCGGCGTGCTGGCATACAGCGTCATGGCCTGATCACTCACCGATTTTTCCGTTCCTGCGGCTTACGCGGATTAGAAAAAATCGTTCGGATCCGCAATGATGCTCACGCCGGTGCATTGGTTGGAGGAGCCTCGTGGATCAGCTGCACCATTTCACGTACGGAGCGATCACCCCGATCTTCGCCTACGCCATGTCGTTCCTGGGTTCCCTGCTCGGTCTCGTGAGCACCGCCCGGGCCCGCGCTGCCCAGGACACCCGCCGCCGGGCCTGGCTGCTCGTGCTCGCCGCCTGGGCGATCGGCGGCACCGGCATCTGGGTCATGCACTTCATGGCCATGGTCGGCTTCAGCGTGCAGGACAGCCCGCTGCGATACGACGTGCCGACCACCGTGGCGAGCTTCTTCATCGCCGTCGTGACCGTCGGCGTCGGCCTGTTCATCGTGGGCCTGGGCAAGCCGAAGATCTGGAAGGTCCTCGTCGGCGGGCCGATCACCGGCGTGTCCGTCGCCTTCATGCATTACACCGGCATGGCGGCGATGAACATCAACGGCAAGTTCGAGTACATGCCGTCGCTGTACATCGCCTCCTACGCGATCGCCGTCGTCGCCGCCACCGTCGCCCTCTGGTTCACGCTGGTCGTGCGCGGCATCGCCGCCACCATCGCCGCCGCGGCGGTCATGGGCGTCGCGGTCTGCGGCATGCACTACACCGGTATGTACGCGATGCAGGTCCACCTCGACCACGACTTCAAGACCGTTCCCGGCGTCGACGTCAACTGGTTCCTCGCCCCGATCGTCCTCTTCGTCCTGGTCGTGGTCATCGCCCTGGCCAGCGCCGTGATGGCCGTGCCGTCGGAGCGCGAGCAGGCCGAGGCGGAGGCCGTGCGCGAGAAGCTCGCCGCCGGCCAGGCCCTGCGCGCCACGGGCGGCCCGGTCTTCGGCGGCGGCTCCAACAGCGGCGTCACCCCGCCGCCGGCCGCCCCCGGCAAGACCGGCCAGGCGTTCGCGGCCCGGGCGGCCAACGGCATCGCCGACGCCCGCCGCCAGCGCGGCCGGTAACGCTCACGAACCTTGTAAGGCCGCGGTGCGCCTGATCGACTTCACCGGCGCCCGGTACTTCCGTGCGGAGGAGATCACCC
>NZ_JBFAZW010000048.1:0-77155 GCF_040682015.1 Dactylosporangium sp. NPDC051485 | reverse complement strand
CGTCGAGTTCACCCCGTCCGCCTCCTCACGGCTGTGAACCGCGGCCCGACCCAACCAGCAGTTCAACCGCCAGGCCCAGGCCCGTCCGGCCCTGGAGGGCCGCGGCGGCCTGCGCCGCCCTTCCGGTCCCCTGACCCCCGAGGACCCGGGACACTCCCCGACCCTGCGCGGCCGCGGCGGCGCCGACGAGCCGCCCTTCGGCCCCAACGCGCGCCAGCCCCAGCCCGGCCGCGGCCGGGACCATCGCGACGACTACGACGCCGACGTCGTGCCGGGCGAGGACGAGCTGTGGGCGGTGGACCGCCCCAACCCGACGGTCATCGACACTCCGCACCTGCCCCCGCCGTCCGAGGCCGGCCCGGCCATCGGCCGTCCCTGAGCGCATCCGCGCCGAGCGCCGCCGACCCGGCGGCGCTCGGCGCGTGATCAGCTCGCCGAACCGCCCGACCGTGTGCCCCTCCGGAGACCCTCGTCGACCCGTTCAACGCCCGCGACGACCTGCGCAAGGCCGAGGGCGACTGGCGGCCGGGCGACACGCCGTCGCCGCCGCGTCCCTCGCCGAGGCCGACGGCGGGCGGCGCGGGCCGCGGCGATGCGCACGGAGGGCTCGGGGTCGACGCTCGTGGCGCGTCAGTAGCGCTGTGACCGCAACTCGGCTCCTGAGGAACATCTGCCGGATGCCCTCGTGGACGTCGCCGAGCCGCCAGCCTTGGCCGGCACGCCGTGCCCGCCGAAGCGTGCTCAGACCGCTCGAACTTCGGCTAGCCGCCTGACTGCGTACTCGTCGTCCCAGCAGACGGCGGCTTCCCATGCGGCCGACGCTTGCGCGGCGATGTCGTGCGCGCCGTCGTCGAGGCCGGCGGCGTTGCCGGGCAGCACGAGGTCGAGCTCGGGGACGTCGACGTGCGCCTCGTCCCAGTCGATCAGCGCGACCCGGCCCGCGGTCATGCGGACGTTGCCAAGGTTGTTGGAGTCGCCGTGGACGACGCAGGTCTGACGCCCGGCGAGCCGCGCCCACGCCGCTCGGCATCGAGCAACACTCTCGGGGGGCATCGCGCCGAGGTCGATCCTCGTCCCGGTCTCGGCGTGCAGGAGGTCGGTCGACGATCGCCAGCCTGGGCGCTGCGGCCAGCCCCGCGTCAGCCGATGCAGCTCCCGCAGCGTGCCGGCCACGCGACGCCAGTCGGCCTGCGTCTCGGGCGGTCCGCCCTCCAGATAGGTCATCACCACCAGACCGTCGGCGAACAACCGGCCGTCCGTAGTCGGGATCGGAACCGGCACGGTCAGACCTTCACGGTCGAGGTGTTGGATGAGCCCTGTCTCCCACGCCAGATCAGCGTCGCTCCTGGTGCCGAGACGACCGACCGCGAGGCGCCCGTTGACGCGCACGCTCCACACGTCGTTGGCGACTCCGCCAGTGAGCGGTTCGATGCGAGCGGCGTCCTTACCCCATTGCCCGAGTGCCTCCCACCCCATTCGCCGTACCTTACGGGGTCTGAGCCGCACTGTTCTCGGCATTATGTGGGTGACCTTCGATCAAGGGTAGGGCTGGCCATACCTCGAAGATCCAAGGGCGCCATGTGTTGCACGGGGCTGGAATTTCCGAGGCTGAAGGGCATGGAGAACACGGCGGTCGTCGAGGTGCACGACCTGGTCAAGAGGTACCCCGGGGCCTCGATGCGGGCGTTGGACGGGGTCAGCGTGGCGTTTGGGCGCGGATCGTTCACGGCGGTCATGGGGCCGTCCGGGTCGGGGAAGTCGACGCTGCTGCACTGTGCGGCCGGGCTCGACCGGGCCGACTCCGGGGTCGTGCGCATCGCCGGGGAGGAGCTCTCGCGGCTGCGGGAGCCGCGGCTCACCGAGGCGCGGCGGCGGCGCGTGGGATTCGTCTTCCAGGCGTACAACCTGCTCGACTCGCTGTCCGTGTGGCACAACGTGCTGCTGCCGCAGCAGCTGGCCGGGGTGCGGGCCGATCGCGGGTGGGCCGAGGAGGTGCTGCGCCGGGTCGGGCTCGCCGGGCGGGAGCACGAGCGGCCGGGCCGGCTCTCCGGCGGGCAGCGGCAGCGGGTCGCGCTGGCCCGCGCGCTGGCCGGGCGGCCCGAGGTGATCTTCGCGGACGAGCCGACCGGGGCGCTGGACCTGGCCAGCGGGCGCGAGGTGCTCGGGCTGCTGCGGGAGACGGTCGCACGGACCGGGACGGCGGTGGTCATGGTGACGCACGATCCCGCTGCGGCGGCCTGGGCCGACCGGGTCGTGTTCCTGGCCGACGGCCGGGTCGTGGACGAACTGGCGGCGCCGACGGCCGAGGCCGTGGCCGGGCGCATGACGGCGGTGAGCGCGCGATGATGCGGCTCGCACTGGGCACACTGCGCCGGCACCGCGGGGCGTACGCCGGCACGCTCCTGGCCGCGCTGCTCGCGATCGCCCTGCTCGCGGCGGGCGGGCTGCTGCTGTTCTCGGTGCTCACCGCGAAGCCGCCGGCCGACCGGTTCGCCGCGGCCGACGCGGTGGTCTCCGGGGCGCGCGAGGTGACCGCCACGACCGTGACCCACAAGAAGCAGGACAAGACCAAGACCAAGGTGAAGCGCGAGCGGCTCACCGGGGCCGGCACGCTGCCCGCCGACCTGGCCGGCAAGCTCGCCGAGCTGCCCGGCGTGACCTCGGTGGTGGCCGACGCCGCGTTCCCGGTGCAACTGAACGGCCGGACCGTGATCGGGCACGGCTGGGGCTCGGCGGCGGTCACGCCGTTCGCGCTGCGGTCCGGCCGGGCGCCGGCGGCCGGCGAGGCGGTGGTCGACGCGGACATCGCGGCCCGGGCCGGCCTCGCGCCGGGGGCGACCATCCGGGTCACCAGCCGCACCGGCACCCGCACGCTGCGGGTCTCCGGCGTCGCCGCTCCCCCGGGCCGCGACGCGCTCCCCGCGCAGGGTGCGCTGTTCGTCGACGACGGGGAGGTCGCGGCGCTGTCGGGGCTGGACGGGCCGACCGCGATCGCGGTGCGCACCGGCGATCCGGCCGGGTTCGCTACGGCGGCGCAGGCGCTCACCGACGCGCCCGTGTACACCGGGGACGACCGGGTGCGGGCCGACCTGCCCGGGGCGCTGCCCGACTACGTCGCGCCGATCTCGATCTTCGGGTTCCTGCTCGGGATCACCGCCTTCGCGGCCGGCTTCGTGCTGGTCGGGACCGTCGCGCTGAGCGTGCGGCAGCGGCTGCGGGAGCTGGCGCTGCTGCGCACGATCGGGGCCACGCCGCGGGCGCTGCGCCGGCTGCTCGGGCTCGAGGCGGCCGTCCTGGCCGCAGTGGCCGCCCTGCCGGCGGCGCCGCTCGGGGTGCTGATCGCCCGGCTGGTCGCGGCCCGGTTCCGGGCGCTGGGGGTGGTGCCCTCGCCGTTCGAGGTGCGGGTCAACGCCGGGGTCGTGCTCGCCGCGGCGGCGGCCGGGATGCTGCTCACCGTGCTGTCCGCGCGCATCGCCGCCCGCCGCGCGGTGCGGATCGCGCCGACGCAGGCCCTCGTCGAGACCGCGGCCGCGCCGAAGGGGGGCGGGGCGCTGCGCGCGATCCTGGCCGTCGTGCCCGCCGTGGGGGCGGTCACCGTGCTCGCGGTCGTGCCGCTGGACGGGCCGCTCGGCATGGGCATGAGCTTCATCTCGACCGCGCTGCTGCTGTGCGCGGTGGCGGCGGCCGGGCCGGTGCTGGTGCGGGGGCTCACCGCGGTCGTCGGGCGGCTCGCGCCCGGGACGGCCGGGCGGCTGGCGGGGCTGATCGCGCGGGCGGAGTACCGCCGCGTCGCCGCCGTCGCCGTGCCGCTCGTGCTGATGTTCGCCATCAACGCGACCATGCTGCTCAACGGGGCCCTGCTCAACGACCTGGCGGCGCGGGAGCAGGTCGCGCGGACGGCGCCGGCGAACGTCCGGCTGGGCGGCGGCATGCCGCTGGACGAGGCCGAGCAGCTCGCGGCCGGGCCGGGGGTCGGCGGCGCCGCGGCGACCATCCCGACCCGGGCGATCCTGGTCAGCGGGGGCAAGCCCGAGGACTACGCGGCGCAGGGGCTGCTCGTCACCGGCTCCTCCCCCGCGCTCGACCTCGGCGTGACGGCGGGCGCGCTGACGCCGGACGGGCTGGCGATGAGCGCGTACCTGGCCCGGCAGGAGGGGCTGCGGGTGGGCGACCGGGTGCCGGTGTGGCTGGCCGACGGGGCGCGCACCGAGCTGCCGCTCACCGCGATCTACGCGCGCTCGCACGGCTTCGGCGACCTGGTGCTGCCGGCCGCGCTGGTCGCCGCGCACGACCCGGTGGGGCTGGTGACCAGCCTGACGATGCGCTCGGCCGGGCCGGCGAGCGGCGCATCCGCACACGGGCCGGCGCAGGACAGCCCGCAGCAAGGGGCGTGGGAGCTCATGGTCGCCGTGACGCTCGGGTTCACCGCGATCGCCGTGGTCAACACGTTCGCCATCGCCACCGCGGCCCGCCGCAAGGAGTGCGCCGACCTGCGGCTGGCCGGGGCGACCGGGGCGCAGGTGCGCCGGCTGCTCACCGCCGAGGCCGGGATCGCGGTCGCGGTCGGCGCGGTGCTCGGGGCGGCGGTCACCGCGGTCGTGGTCGGGGCGTTCAGCCTCGCCCAGGACGGGACGTTGCGGGTGTTCGTCGACCCGGCGACCTACGCCGGGCTGCTCGGCGGGACCGCGCTGCTCGGGCTGCTGGCCGGGGCGGTCCCGGCCCGGCTCCTGATCCGGCGCGGCGCCATGATGTGGTCAGCGTGATCAGAAGACGGGGCCGCGCCCGGCGCCATGATGGGGTCAGCGTGATCAGAAGACGGGGCCGCGCCCGGCGCCATGATGGGGTCAGCGTGACCAGAAGACGGGACCGCGCCCGGCTCCCGGTCCGGCGCGGTTCCATACTGTGGTCAGCGTGATCAGAAGAAGCGTCGTGGCGCTCGCGTACCTGGCCGGCGGCATCGTCGCCGGCCCGGTCGGCCTGCTCTGGAGCATCGCCGCCGTGCTCGGCGTCGCGGTGCTCGCGATCACGCAGCTCGGCGGGCCGGCGTTTCTCGGCGCGGCCTGGGTGACCCGCCGCCTGGCCGGGCTCGAGCGGCGCCGCGCCGGTTGGGTGCTCGGCAAGCCGATCGAGCCGCCGTACGTCGGCCCGCGCGGCGACACGCTGCGGCGCCGGGTGACCGCGGTCGGGGCCCAGCCGGCCACCTGGCGCGACCTGGCCTGGCTGGTGCTGCTGTTCCCGTTCGGGCTCGGGCTGGGCATCGCGGCCGTCGTGGTGAGCGCCGTCTCGGCCGGCATGCTCACCGCGCCGCTGTGGGCCTGGGCGGTGCCGAACCCGCGGGCGCCGTTCCCGGTGAAGCCGCTCATGACCACCACCGGCGGCCGGTTCTCGCTGATCCTGCTCGGGCTCGTGCTGGTGCCCCTGGCCGCCTGGCTGATCCGGCTCATGGCCAGGCTGGAGGTCACGGCGGCCCGGGCGCTGCTGGCCCCGGGCGAGCACCGGCGGCTGGTCGAGGAGGCCGAGCGGCTGGCCCGCACCCGGGCCCGGGTGGTCGACGCCCAGGCGGCCGAGCTGCGGCGCATCGAGCGCGACCTGCACGACGGCGCCCAGGCCCGGATCGTGGCGGCCGGCATGACCCTCGCCCTGGCCGCCCGGAAGCTGCGCGGGGCCGAGAGTCCGGCGGCGCACGACGTGGACACCGCCCGGCGGCAGCTCGACGAGGCCCTCGCCGAGCTGCGGCGCCTGGTGCGGGGCATCCACCCGCCGATCCTCACCGACCGGGGGCTGCACGCCGCGCTCGCCGCGCTGGCCGCCGACAGCCCCATGCCCGTGGTCATCCGCGGCGACCCGGACCTGCGGTTCCCGGCCGCGGTGGAGTCGGCCGCGTACTTCGTCGCCGCCGAGGGACTCGCCAACGCCGCCAAGCACTCGGGGGCCGGCGCGGGTGCGATCGAGCTGTGCCGTACACCTGCGGCGGTGTCCATCGCCGTGGAGGACAACGGCCACGGCGGCGCCGACCCGGCCGGATCGGGCCTGGAGGGCCTGCGCCGGCGGGTGGAGGCGCTGGACGGCACCCTGACCGTGGACAGCCCGCCGGGCGGTCCGACCCGGCTACGAGCGGAGTTCCCATGCGCATCGTGATCGCCGAGGACCTGCTCCTCCTGCGCGACGGCCTCGTCCGGCTGCTCACCGACACCGGGCACACCGTGGCGGCGGCGGTCGGCTCGGCGCCCGAGCTGCTGGCCGCGGTCGCCGCCGAGCGCCCGGATCTGTCCATCGTGGACGTCCGGCTGCCGCCGGGCTTCCGGGACGAGGGGCTGCGGGCGGCGCTGGAGATCCGCGCGGCCGACCCGGGCGCCCGGGTGCTGATCCTGTCGCAGTACGTCGAGCGCGCCTACGCCACCGACCTCCTGGCCGACGGCCGAGGCGGGGTCGGCTACCTGCTCAAGGACCGCGTCACGGCGCTCGACGACTTCCTGGACGCGATCGAGCGGGTGGCCGCGGGCGGCACCGCGATGGACCCGGAGGTGGTCCGGCAGCTGTTCACCCGCAACGACCGCAACGCCGGCGTGAGCGCCCTGACCCCGCGGGAGCGGGAGGTGCTCGGGCTCATGGCGCAGGGGCTGTCGAACTCGGCCATCTGCGCCGCGCTGGTGCTGGCGCCGGTCTCGGTGGAGAAGCACATCACGAACATCTTCGCCAAGCTGGCCCTGGCCCCGTCCGACGACGCCCACCGGCGCGTGCGCGCCGTGCTCGCATACCTGAGCGCCGTCAACCAAGGTTGACGGCCACCTGTGATGTCGGGCGGCGGCCGCTCTACCCGGGCCTGAGCGCCGCCGCCTTCACCACGCTCTTGTTCGTCACCAGCGCCTGCTCATCACGGTCGACTGGCTCTGGCTCGCCGTGCTCGCCGTCAGATCAGGTTCGGCAACAGCTGCCCGATCGAGTCGGTGATCCCCCAGACCGTGGCCAGGATCGCCGGCACGGCCACGATCCAGGTCTGCCAGCGGCCCCAGCGCCGGGCCGCCCAGGTGCCGCCGAACGCGGTCACCGCCAGCAGCTGCAGCCACAGCACCAACGGGATGAGGGCGTCCGGGTTGGCCTGCATGGCCTTCTCCCGCACGTCGATCGTCGCCGGCCGGCCGGGCGGGCCCAGCTTCGGGTCGCCCTTGAGGATCGTGTCCACGTAGACCACCTGGTCGGCCGCCCAGCCGGTGCGCCAGCCGCGCCCCTCGGCGGTGGCCAGGATCATCCGGCTGCCGCCCTTCTGCAGCGGCGACGGCGTCGGGTCGTTGGCGTGCCGGACCCGCTGCACCTCGTACTGGAACTCGCCCTGGCCGGTGGTGACCGTGATGTGGTCGCCGGGGGCGAGCGCGGTGAGGTCGCCGAAGGGCGCCCCGTAGGTGAGGGCGTGGCCGTAGATCACGCTCGTGCCGGGCTGGCCGGGCAGCGGGGTGTCCCGCCGGTGGCCGGGGGCGGCGCGCAGTATGTCGCCGTCGGTGCCCTCGACCACCACCTGCCGCAGGGCGATCTCCGGGCACACGATCAGCGCGATCGGCGCGCCCGGGTCGATGTCCGGGCCCCCGATCTTGACCTCCGCGGTGGCCATCTGCTCGCGCAGCTGGTTGTAGAGGTCGCGCTGGTCGTGCTCCTGGCGCAGCGCGCTCGCGCCGAAGAGGTACGCCATGAGCCAGCCGCACAGCACGGCCAGGGTCAGCAGCGCCCGCGAGAACACCCTCATCACAGACTCCGTCGCCAGTCGTTGAAGCCGGTGACCATGCGCAGGATCGAGCCGGCGCAGCCCGCGCACAACCCGACCAGCAGCACCAGCGGAAGTCCCCAGCTGGCCAGGACCGACGACAGCAGCGCGGTGTAGCCGGCCGGCTGGGCCAGGTCCTGGGCGGGGGCGCTCGCCGGCGCGCTCGGGGCCGACGACGGGCGGCTGCCCGTGTCCGGCGTCGTGGTGCCGGTCGAGCCGCCCGTGTTCGAGCCGCCGGTGCCGGTGCCGCCGGAGTTGCCCGACGAGCCGCCGTTGGTGGCCGGGACCACCAGCGGGACCGTGCCCTGCTGGGCGGCGACCGCGTCGGCCGCCTTCAGCGTGTAGTCGACCAGCCCGCCGAAGCCGTTGGCCGCGGTGAGGGGCAGGTAACCGGCCGGCAGCTGACCGTTGTCGGAGCCGCGGACCTGCCCGTCGCCGACCGCGAAGCGCAGCAGCTGGGCCAGGCGGGCGGGGTCGTCGTCCTGCACACCCTTGGTGGCCACCGCGGCGTAGATCGGCAGCGTGCCCGGGTAGGCGGTGGCCCCCGCCGCCGTGCGCAGGGTGTCGTACGGCATCACCCACGCATTGCTCTTGGCGTCGGGCTTGGCCAGCCGCATTGCCGCCATGAGCGAGTCGTCGTTCGGCGCGGCGAACGTGCGCCCGGACGTGTCGGTGAACTTCGCCGACTTGGCCACCGTGCTCGTCGTCTGCAGCGCCGCGGTGTGCAGCTGGTAGAACTGCGCCTGGGCGAGCGAGGTGATGCCGATGACGAACCGGTCCCCGCGCCGCTGCCGGCCGTAGGCGACGAGGTTCGCGCCGACCGGGTTGTTGCCGGGGTCGATGACGACGGAGCAGCGGATGTGGGCGTTGGCCTGGCCGAACTGCAGCCGGTCGGCCGTCTCCTGCATGGTCGTCATCGGCGCGGCGAGCAGCGGGCCGTACGGCTGGACCGGGAAGTCCTTGATGAACTCCGGCGGCAGGCCGCAGGCGCTGTACGGGGTGAGGCTCACGTCGGTGAACTCGTCCAGCAGCGGCCAGTAGTCCCGGGGCAGCGCGATGCCCTTGTAGCCGGGGTTGACCACCATGCCCCACGGGTCGCGCTCGCCGTCGAGGAACGCGCGGGCGTCCGGGTCGGCGTTGAGGTACTGCGACAGCGCGTACATCACGTCGGAGTTGCCGGACAGCGCGATGAGCGCGGTGCCGGACAGCGCCTCGGCGGTCGAGCCGGTGAGCTTGGGGTTCAGCGCCAGGAACTCCGGGTCGGCCACGAGGTACGTCGGGTTGTTCGCCATCGCGCGGTACGGGCTGTCCTTGGGCACCGTGCTCTTCGGGTTGGCCAGCAGCTGGTTGATGTCGGGCCGGCCCGGGTAGGACTCGCTGAGCAGCTTGGCGATGAGCCGCGGGTTGAGCTTGAGCTCGGAGTACTCGCTGTGGGTGTTGTCGTCCATCACGTAGCTGATCGCGAAGCCGCTGACCGCAACGGGCGCGTTGACCACCGGGCGGTCGCCGTACCCTTCGTCGGGTGGCCGGCTGATCAGCGAGGCCGAGGTCTTGGCGTCGACGAGGTTGTTCTTGGCCAGCGGCTCGCCCATCTGCACCAGCCGGAACTTGAACCGCGTGGGGTCGCCGCAGAAGGCCGGCGCCCACTGCTGCACGGCCTCCTGCATGAGTTCGGAGCCGAAGATGTCCAGTGCCTTGCGGGTGTCGCCGGCGTCGCAGACGTTGGCCGCGGTGCCGAAGCCCAGCTTGACGCTGAAGTGGTTCTTCCAGATCGACGGCGACCACCAGTCGGCCGCGGTCACGGCCATGTCGACCTGGAAGCGGGGCACCGGGTTGGGCAGGAACTCGCCGGGGAGGTTCTGGCCGACCGCGTGGCAGGCGTCCAGCGCGCCGTCGCGGTAGCGCCCCGGCGCGGGGCGGTCCGCCTCGGGCAGCTTGGAGAAGGTGTCGTCACAGCTCATGCCCATGATCGGCAGCACCACCAGGGAGCAGCTCACGGTCGCCGAGCAGCCCAGCGACGCGTTCTCCACGCCGGTCCAGATGACGAACTTGGCGCTGCCGTTGCCGTTCTTGTCGGTGCTGGCGAACGTCGTGTTGCCCGGCGGCGCCGCCTTGTCCTCGACGTTGACCATGTCCGGGGCGAGCACCTTGCCGCAGACGTTGGTCTTGTCGTAGGTGGTCAGCGGCCGGTAGATGTTGCCGTCCGCGGCGACGAACGGCTCGTAGTGCGCGACGGCGTCCTTCGGCCCCTCGCAGTCCTTGGTCGGCAGCGGGTCGGGGAAGCCGACGATCTGCTTGGCCTGGGCCGGGGTGTTGTCCCGGTCCATCCGCCACGGCGGGACATTCCTCGTGTTGATCGGCAGGAAGGTGTCCTTGCGCTGGTCGAAGCCCTGCGTCCAGCAGGTGCTCGGGCTCAGCGTGCCGCTCGCGTCGTCACCCCGGCACTCCATGATCATGACGGGGTACTCCTGGTAGATCGCCTCGGCGGAGTTCTGGTCGTCGACCACGCCGAGGCTGGGGTGCGCCCCCGTCCACGAGACCTCGACCTGCTGCCGGGCCTTGAGCTTGCTGATCTGGTTGATCGAGACGGTCACCGTGCGCTTGTCGGCCTCGGTCACGGTGTCGTTCTCCCCGACGCGCGAGAGGTGCGAGCGGACGAGGGTCTTGGTCTCGACGTACTCCGGGCTGCCGGCCGAGGCCGCCGATGGCGAGAATGCGGCCGCGGGCAGCATCATCGCCAGGATCAGCAGCGCGAGCGCGCCGGCCCGGCGGCGACGGTTCAGGCCCTTCACTTCCCCTCCTTGCGACCGGTCACCAGGCGCCCGATCAGCGCGGGCGCGAACAGCACGATCAGCAGCAGGCCGACCGCGACCGGCCCGAGCACCGCCGCGTACCGGTTGGCCTTGAAGGCGGCCAGGTCGGTCGGGACGGCGGCCGCGTTGGGGTCGGTGGAGCCGCCGCCGGAGCCGTTGCCGCCGACCACCTCGCCGGTGTCCGGGTCGACCTGCGGGCCGTCGGTGCCGCCGCCGGTTCCGGAGCCGGTTCCGGAGCCGCCGGCGGCCGTGCCCCCGGTGCCGCCGTTGGTGCCGCCGCCGGAGCCGGAGGTGCCGCCGTTGCTGCCGCCATTGGTGCCGCCCGACCCGGAGCTGCTGCCGCCGCCCTTGGGCGGGCACGGGCCGGCCCCGGTCTTGTCGCACGGCTGAGGCATCGGGGCAATCTCGGCCAGGTGGTTGCGGGTCAGGTCGCCCGGCACGAACGTCGGGTTGTTGCAGCTGGTCGCCGGCTGGTCCTTGATCTCCACCCCCGGGTCGGCCACCTTGAGCTTCTTGACCTGGTCGAAGCCGGCCTGCACCAGGTTGAGCGGCAGCGGCGAGTAGCCCTTGGAGCCGATGCTCTGCTGGCCGGCGCAGATCGAGTAGTTCACGAAGTCGGCCAGCGTCTGGCGCTTGGCGGTGGTGAGCCGCTTCTCCTCGGGGTCCTTGGCGCCGATCGGCAGCACCATGTACGAGTACGACGAGAGCGGGTACGTGCGCGCGTCGGGGTTGACGTACACCTGGTCCAGGTTCTGGATCAGGTACTCCTTCGAGTTCGGGTCGTTGTTGATCTGCGCCTTGGTCAGCGAGACGGCCACGTTGTAGTCGGTCGGCTCGGTGAAGTAGCCGGCCTTGTTGCCGATCTTGGCCACCGGGTAGCCGATGTTCAGGGCGAAGGAGTACTCGTCGTAGCCGATCGAGCCGTTGCCGGACTTCGACACGATGAAGTTCATGACGCTGTCCGAGCCGGCCTGGGGCACCGCGCCGCCCTGGCGCGGGTAGTACTCGGTCGGCACGTTGCGCCCGGCGAAGGCCTGCCAGTACTGCGGGAACTGGTTGACGAGGTACCGGGTGAACTGCGCCGTCGACCCGGAGCCCTCGGCGTGCAGGACCGGCACGATCTTGATCGACGGCAGCTTCCGCCCGTTGTTGTCGGCGGTGATCTGCGGGTCGTCCCACTTGGTGATCTGGTTGGTGAAGATCTTCGCGAGCGTGTCGCCGGACAGCCGCAGGTCCTTCACCAGCTTGCCGCCGACCTCGATGTGGTACGGGAAGGCGGTGCCGCCGGCGACCATCGGCAGGTAGGCGTAGGGCCGGCCGCGGGGCGTGTCGTCCTCGCCGGTGAGCGGGTCGGAGCCCTGGAAGGGGATGTCGCTGATGGCGAAGTCGTTGGTCTGGTACCCGAAGTCCTTGCGCCCGGCCGCCGAGCCCAGCGAGGTGAAGACCACCTGCAGGCCCTGCGGCCGCACGTCGGCGATCCACTGGTTCAGCGCGTTGGCCGACCACGACGAGCCGGTGCCCTCGATGCGCACGTGCGCGGCAGCGGCGACCGGGCGCGCGGTGCCGGCCAGCAGCAGGGCCACGACGGCGCCGAACACGGCGGCCTGCCGGAGGGTGGCGCGCAAGATGGCCGGGCCGGCGCGCAGGTCGGGTCGGACGGCGGGAATCGTGCGCTTCATGCTGATCTTCCTCGCAAGTTCATGGGGCAGGGCAGGGCGGGGGGCTAGCGGCGTCCGACGCGGGGCCGGGCCAGCCAGCGGGTGACGGCGAACAGCACCAGCACCAGCACCAGCAGCACGACCGCGGCGCCGAAGCCGCGGGTGATGTAGTCCGGCTGGCCGCTTCGCACCGCGGTGAAGATGTAGAGGGGCAGCGAGTTCATCGTGTAGTGCAGCGGGTCCCAGTTGAGGAACGTCGACGCGCCGGAGGTGAGCAGGACCGGCGCGGTCTCGCCGATGCCCCGGGCGACGGCCAGGATCAGCGCGGTGGCCAGGCCCGGCAGGGCGGTCGGCAGCACGACCCGGAACACCACCTGCACCTGCGAGGCGCCGAGCGCGAGCCCGGCCTCCCGCAGGCCGCCGGGCACGACCCGCAGCACGACGTCGGCGGCCCGGGCGATGATCGGCACCATCGTCACCGAGATCGCCAGGCCCGCCGCGAAGCCGCTCTTGGGGAAGTTGAACGCCACGATGAGCGTGGTGTAGACGAACAGGCCGGCCAGGATGTCCGGCACCGCGGTCATCGCCTCGACCATGGTGCGCACGATCCGCGACAGCCGGCCGCCGACCTCGGTCATGTACACCGCGGTCACGATGCCCAGTGGCAGCGAGACCGCGATGGAGATGGCCACCTCGATGAGCGAGCCGACGATCGCGTGCAGGATGCCGCCCTGGTCCAGCGGGGCGTCGCCCGGCACGCCGGACATGTCCTTCGTGTAGAAGTTCACGTGTGGCAGGGCCGGCGCGCCCCGCACGGCCGTGTAGACGACGGTCAGCACGAGGCACAGGCCGACCAGCGCCGCCCCGGCGTGCAGCATGGCCGAGGCGACCCGGTCCTTCACCACCGGCCACGGGTTGCCCACCGCGGTGACCGCCGCGTAGATGAGCACGAAGACGACGTACCAGCTGATGAGGAACCCCGTCAGGCCCGACAGCAGCAGCACCTGGGTGTACATCAGCCAGGACAGCGCGAGCGAGCCGCACGCCGCGCCGATGACGCTGGCCCGGTCGTCGATCGTGCGGCTGCGCAGGTCCCGCGGCTTGTCCGCGGGCGGCGGGCCGGGCGGCGGCGCGACCGGGGCCGGCTGCGGCTGCGCGTGCGGCTGCTCCCGCGGCAGCGTCGTCCTCGGCAACGGGGCCGTTTTCGGCAGGACATCCGTCATGAGCTCTCCCCGCTCAGATCTCGGTCGCCGCGCCGCTGCGGCTGCGGCTGACGATGACCGAGGCGATCGTGTTGATGATCACCGTGATGACGAACAGCACCAGGCCCGCGGTGAGCAGCGCCGAGAGCTGCATGGAGGTGGCCTCGCCGAAGCGGTTGGCGATGAGCGAGGAGACCGTGATGCCGCCGCCCTCCAGGATCTTGATCTTCAGGTCGAAGATCGGCTGGATGATGAGCAGCACCGCCACCGTCTCGCCGAGCGCTCGGCCGAGGGCCAGCATGGTCCCGCCGATGATGCCGCCGCGGCCGAAGGGCAGCACGACCGTGCGCACCATGCCCCACCGGGTGGCGCCGAGGGCCAGCGCCGCCTCCCGCTCGCCGATCGGCGCCTGCGCGAAGACCTCCCGCATGACCGAGCAGGCGATCGGGATCGCCATCATCGCCACCGCGACGCCGGCGATGAAGACCGAGCCGGTGTACTTCGACAACTCCAGCAGCGGCGCGTTCGGATCGGTGTCCACGTCGAAGATCGGGATGAACCCGAGGTTCTGGTGGATCCAGTGCGCGACGTCCTGCAGGTAGGGGGCCAACATGAACAGGCCCCACAGCCCGAAGACGATGCTGGGCACCGCGGCCATGAGGTCGACCACCGCCACCAGCGCGCCGCGCAGCTTCGCCGGCGCGTACTCGCTGATGTAGAGCGCGCTGGTCAGCGCCAGCGGGAAGGCGACCACCAGGGCGACGAAGGCGACCAGGAACGTGCCCAGCAGCACCTCGGACATGCCGACCTGGTCGCGCTCCGGCTGCCAGTCGTGCTCGGTGAAGAAGCTCCAGCCGTACCGCCGGAAGGTCGGCACCGCCGAGAGGGCCAGCATGAAGCCGATCGCGCCGAACAGGACGAGCACGAACAGGCCCACGCCGGTGCTGCCGACCCGGAACACCCGGTCGGCCGGCGCCGGCCGGTTGACCAGCTTGCGCGGCGCGTCGCCCGGGGCCGGCATCTCCCGGGCCGCCTCGGTCTCCTGCGGGGCGCTCATCCGAACCGGCCGTGGACGTAGTCGGCGGTGCGCGGGTCCTGCGGGTCGCCGAACATGGCTTCGGTCGGGCCGTACTCGACGATCACGCCCGGCTGGCCCTGCTCGGCCAGGAAGAACGCGCACTGGTCGGAGACCCGGTTGGCCTGCTGCATGTTGTGCGTGACGATGATGATGGTGACCTCGGCCGCGAGCTCCGAGATCGTCTCCTCGATGACCCGGGTCGAGGTCGGGTCCAGGGCGGAGCAGGGCTCGTCCATGAGCAGGATCCGCGGGCGTACGGCGAGCGAACGGGCAATGCACAGCCGCTGCTGCTGGCCGCCGGAGAGCGCACCGCCGGGCTGGTTGAGCCGGTCCGCCACCTCCCGCCACAGGCCGGCCTTGGTCAGGCACTCCTCGACCAGGTAGTCCTTCTCGGCCCGGCCGGCCCGCTTGCCGGTCAGCTTGAGCCCGGCGATCACGTTGTTGTAGATGCTCATCGTCGGGAACGGGTTGGGCTTCTGGAACACCATGCCGATGTCCCGGCGGGCCTCGGTGATGCGCCGGCCGGCGGCGTAGATGTCCTGGCCGTCGAGCAGCACCTCGCCGGCGAGCTGGGCCGAGGGCACCAGCTCGTGCATCCGGTTGAGGATGCGCAGGAACGTCGACTTGCCACAGCCCGACGGCCCGATCAGCGCGGTGACCTCGCCGGCCTGCATGGTGAGCGACACCCGGTCGAGCACCTTGCGCGTGCCGAACCAGGCCGAGATGGCCCGCGCGTCGAGCGAGGCCGGCTGCGGCCGGTCGGCGATTGGTGCCGCGAAGGCGGCCGTCGGGGCGTACTGCGGCGGCGGGGGCGGGGGCGGATAGCCACCCGGTGGCACGAAGTCCCCCTGGGTCGGGAACTGCTGTGTTTCGGCGGCGTGTGTCATGAACGGCTCCCAGCGCGCTCGTTGCGGCGGCGGGCGGCGACGAGCACCGAGGCGCCCAGCGCCACCAGGCCGACGCCGACACCGGCAATGAGCAGGATGTTGAGGCCCGTGCGCGGCAGGTCGCCGCCCGGGGAGCTCGGGGTGGTGGTGGTCGTGGCCGTGGGTGTGGCCGTGGTCGTGGTCGGTGCGGGGCTGCCGGGCACGCTGGCGACGATCGGCACCCCGCCGTCGCGGCGGGGCGCGCCGATCGCGAGGCCGAGGCCGCCCGCGCGCGGGGCCCGGCCGGCCGCCTGGGCGCTCGTGGCCACCAGCGTCCACGTGTCGCCCTCGATCTTGAGGTCGGCGGTGGAGTAGGAGCTGTTCAGCGTCGGCTCGTTGGGCACGCCGAGATACATCCGCAGCTGCACGAGGCCGTTCCAGCGGGTGGGGTACTTCTCGATGTACTCCCGCAGCGAAAGCCCCTCGGCCGGCGCCTGCACCGTCGGGTGGGCCTTGTCGTCGTAGGTGCTCGCGCCGGTGAGGAACGTGCCCGCCCACAGCGACGGGTCGACGCCCTCGCGCGGCTGGAAGGCCAGCAGCGTCGCCTTGCGCCCGTCCCCGTCGTAGGGGGTGGGCGCGGCGACCTGGCTCACCGCCTTGGCCACGAACGGCTTGTCGGACAGCTTGCCGGTGGTCTTCGCCTTGTCGTCGGCGCCGTAGAGCACGATCGCGCCGGTGGAGCGGGAGTCGTGGTACGGCGCGCGGTCCTGGTGCCCGCCCCCGCACGCGGACAGCAGGGCGAGGGCGGTGACCGCCACGACGGCCGCGCCGGTGCGCAGCCGCCGGGTCACTTGGCCGCCTCGACGACCGTCGTGACCGGCTTCTTCTCCGGCTTGCCGGGGCGGCCAACGTTCGGCATGTCCCGGACGGGGCGCTGGGCGCGCTTCGGGGTCTCCGCCGGCTTGGCCGGGGCGGGCGGGGTCGGCGGGGTGGGCTTCTTCGGCGCGCCGCCGCCCCCCTTGCCCTTGCCCGGGCGGGGCCGGCCGAAGCGCATGCCGATGAGGACCGCCAGGCCCACGAGGACGACCACGATCAGCAGCGTGATCAGCCACGGCACGGCCCAGATGGTCACCGACGTCTTGGCCGCGGCGATCTGCTGGCCGACCGGCTGGTCGGGGTCGGCGTAGGGCTCGAGGATGATGTTGGCGTCGATCGGGCCGGCCGGGAAGACGCCGTCGACGTGCGCGGTGTACGTCACGCGCTCGCCGGGCAGCAGCTCCATCAGATCTTTCTTGGTCTCGCCGCCGAGACGGGTGCCGAAGACGGCCGACGTCACGTTGATCTTCGCGTGGCTGGCCAGCCGGATGTTGCCGGTGTTGACGACCGTGTAGGTCACGTCGACGCCGCCCTTGCCGATCGGGTTGCTGACCCCGGCGTACGACGCCTGGACCTTCTGCGCCTCGAGCGTCGGGCGCAGCATTCCGGCGATCCTGAGGTACACCCGGACCGCCACGCGCGTGTCCAGCTTGACGTCGGTGCCGTTGGTGGCCAGCGACACCACGACGCCGCCGGCGTGGTCGCCGGGCGTGGCGCCGGCCGGCACGTCGATGATGAAGGGCACCGCGACGGTCGCTCCGGCATCGATGTCGATGGTCGGGCTGGCGAACTTCATCCACGAGCCGATGTTGGTGGGCTTGGTCGCCGCCGGGAGCAGGTCGAACGCGCCGGTGTCGGTGTTGAACGCGTCGGTGCCGTAGACGAGGAACGACGCCTTCACCTTGCTGGAGTTGGTGATGAGCACCATCTCCTGCACCTTCTTGCCCAGGTCGCCCTGCAGCGTGTAGTGGGTGCGCCGGTCGGGCTTGCCGTCGGCGGTCCCGGGCCGCACGGACCACGCCCGGTTGCCGTCGTCGGCGGGCTCGGCGCGCGCGGGGGCGCCGGTGGCCAGTAGGAACGCGGCGACGGTCGCGGCCAGGAGGGCGAGGTACGTGCGGGCTGTCTTCATAGTTGGGTTCCGTTCTCTGGCAACCGCAGATGCTGGGAGCCAGGCCGGCCGGAAACCCGGCCGACCTGGCGTTTGTGGTGCTAGCGCGGGGTCATCCGCGTCAGGGGCTGACCAGGGTCAGCGTGAGCGTGCTCTGGTACAGACCGGTCGGGGACGTGTCCGGAATCCGCAGCTCCAGGGAGGCGCTGAGGTTCTGGGTGCCCAGGCCGTTGCCCGCGCCGGCGTGGGCGAACAGGCTGCTGGTGTGCAGACCGTCGCTACCCGCCGTCTTGAGCTTCGAGTCGACCGCGGTGCCGGCGCCCAGCGTGCCCTCGGCGTCGCCGCCGGTGGCGAGGGCCGGCGTCCAGCCCAGGTTGCTGGCCGAAACGGTGGTGCCGCCGTTGGTGAAGTCAGCGGCCTGGCCGTTGAGGGTCCAGCCGTCCTGCGTCGGGCGGGTGTCGTTGACCGACACGCCGGAGAGCGAACCGGTGAACACCCAGGCGTGGCGGTGACCCGTCGGGTCGGTCGCCTGCGCCGGGTGGCCGTTCGGGTCGGTCACCGGCACCTGGGCCAGGTGCACGGCCGTGCCCGAGGCGACCTGCAGCGACAGGGCGCCCGCGAACGGCTGGGTGTCGTTCTGGGCCTGGACCGGGATCGCGGCCGAGTTGCTGCCCACAACGGCGTAGTTGATGATCGACGAGGACGACGACTGGAAGCCGCCGACGCTCGGCGTGAAGGTCGCGATGAGCAGGTGGTTGCCGATGGCGAGGCTCGTCGTCAGCGTGGCCGTCCCGGTCGCGGCGGTGTAGTTGCCCGCACCCAGGTCGGTGGTCCCGTCGAAGAAGTGGACCGAGCCGGCGGTGCCGACCGGGGCCACCTGGGCCGACAGGTTCACGTCGAGCGTGCCGCCGCTACCCGCGGACCCGCCGCTGGGCGGCGTGACCGACAGGGTGGTGGTGGTCGGCGTACCGGCCGGGTTCACCGTGTAGGTGAGGTCGGACGACTGCGACGCGTTGAACGAGTCGGTGTCGGCCGGGGTGAACTTCGCCGTGAAGGTGTGGTTGCCGTCGGCCGGGGTGGTCGCCAGGGTGGCGGTGCCGGTCGCGGCGTTGTAGGTCGCGGCGCCGAGGTCGTTGCTGCCGTCGAAGATGTGGACCGAGCCGGCGGTGCCGGTCGGGGTCACCTTCGCGGTCAGCGTGACCTGCGAGCCGTGGTTGGCCGGGCTGTTCGGGCTGGCCGTCAGCGTGGTGGCCGTGTTGGTCTTGGTGCCCGGGTAGACGACCGACCACGTGCCCGCGGCGGGGTTCACCTGGATGTCGACCCGGTAGTAGTTGATGTTCTGCGGCTGGCCCGCCGCCGTGGTGATGAGCCGCAGCTGGTAGATGTTCGCCAGGTTCGCGGCCGTCTCGGTGTTCGGGTTCGACGCGATGTAGCTCGCCAGCGAGGGCACGCCGGCGATGCCGGTCGCGACCGCGTTGGCCGAGGTGTTCAGCGGCGCCGGGGCGTTCGGGTTCGGGAAGTTCTGCGCGCTCGTCAGCAGGCCGCTGACGAACTGGTCCGGCGAGGTGTTGGCCTTCGGCGTGGCCACCCGCAGGAACGCCCGGTTGTCCCCGGGACGCCCGATGCCATCCGCCTGCGCGTAGGCGACGATCGGGCTGTCGGCCACGTTACCGCCGGTGATGACCTGGCCGGCCGCGTTGTAGAGCGTGAGCGCGCCGCTCACGCTCGGGTCCGGCTCGAACGGCGGCGTGATGGTGGCCGCGAACGCGCTGCCCCCGTTCACGAGAACGCCGGCCGCGACGACCAGAGCGGCCGCCCCGACCATCAACGACCTCGAGCGAATGCCCACTTGGGGCTCCCTTCGGTGTGGAACCGGCCGGCGACGCCGGCCGGGGTTGCGATACGTGCGGTCGTGCCTGTTACTGGTGGTGCGACCGACGTCAGGCCGTGTGGCAGAGGCCGGCGTCGGCGTACTGGTAGGTGAAGCCGGCCGCGTCCTCGATCAGCGGCTGGGCGAGGAACGACTGCGACAGGAACCCGTTCGGGGCGAACAGGTCCTTGTTCCACTTCGTGTTGATCTCGCTCTGGCGCACGACGATGTACACGGGACGGGTCACGCTGAAGCCGCCCACCAGCTTCACCGGGTCGGTCGACGGAGCGGTGCCGCCGTTGAAGTAGCCGTTGTGGATCATGATCTGGCGGGCCGTCGAGAACGGCGCGATGGCGTTCGCGTTGCTCTGGACGGCGGCCGGGTCGTGCTCCTCGGCCCGGGTCACGTCGGCGCGGACCTGGGCCTCGCTCAGGCCGAGCTGCTGGATGAAGAACTGCTCGGTGCCCGAGGTCGACGGCGGCAGGACCGGCACGATCGGCGTGCTGGACGCGGCGGAGGGGCCGTTCCAGCCGGTGACCTGGCCCCAGGTGCGGATGGAGCCGGTCGCCGAGTAGATCTGGACCAGGTCGGCCTTGCTGATGCCGTTGGTGCCGGCGTTGCTCGCGGTCAGGTTCGACACGGCGATCTTCAGGCCGTCCAGCGCCATCTGGTAGCAGTGCAGGCCACCCCAGCCGTTGGCGACGGCCGCGTCGTCCTCGCCCTTCGACGGCGGGCGCGACATGCGGACGTACTGCACCTTGTGCGTCGCGCCCTTGTCGCTGTTGTTCAGGAAGCTGACGCCGCCGCCGGTGCCGTTGGGGCGGGTCACCGGCACGGTGCCGGCCCGCAGCACGACGGTCGCGCCGTTAGTCAGCTTGCCGCTGGCGTCGCCAGTCGCGTCGACGTTGATGACGCGGCCGCCGGAGGAGTTGTAGCCCGGGTTGCCCAGGTAGTCGCCGTCAGCCAGGAAGTTGGCGGCGTACTGGATGGTGTCCGAGCCAACGCCGACAACGTCCACGGCCTCGGGCGCGTGGTCAGCGTGCGCCGGGGTGGCCTGGGTGAGCATGAGGGCCGTGACCCCCAGGATCCCGAGGCCGGCCTTGCTGAGTCTTCTCATTCCGAGCCCTTCTGCTCTGCCTCACTGAAGCTGCGAGTTGCTGACATTCCGCCTTGCAGCCACGAATGGATGCGCAAGGGACGCTGGCAGGCTCGAACCAAATATCGGGAGTCGAATCATGAACGACGAATGAAGCATTTCCCGAGCACCTTCCGGGGCAGCCTGAATCGGCGCGGTCACCATTTCGGTCACCGCGCTGGCTGCATCATTCAGTTATTTGTTTCGGCTTTCCCCGGGCGACGCGCCATGCTTTCCCCGGGTGCCGCGCAGGCCTTTCCCTAGGCCACGCGCCAGGCCGGGTCGCGCCTCGCGGGCGCAGTCTCGGCGGGGCCCCGGGTCAGCCGTTCGACCGCCCGGGGCGCCTCGCGCAGCAGGCGGCGGCCGTCGGTCAGCAGCGCCGCCGGCAGCGCGGCCAGGAACCGCCCGACGTTGTACTGACACTCGCGGGCCCGCAGGTATGAGCGGTGCGAAACCGCGACCGGCGAACCGTCGATCTCGACCCGCCACACCCAGTGCCCGCTGGTCCCGAGCGCCGTCGAGACCGCGTTGAGCCGGTCGGCCGCGCGCACCACGCCGAGCACGGCCTCGCGGCACTGCGCCTCGGTGTCGAACGTGCGCTCCCCGCGGCCGAGGATCCGGTTGTTGGGCGAGCACAGCATCCATGCGGTCTGCTGTTGCCGGTCCGCAACAGACTCGTCATCGTCGGGTGTGACGATCGCCAGGAAAATGAACCGTGGCGGCAACATGTGGACATTCCTCCCCGAATGTTCCGTACCTACGCGCCGGGCAGCTGTGGCTCCTACCGGCGCGCAGGCCACCGTGCTGACAGTCGATTTCGGCGATGACGCGCCACGCGTTCCTGTACGCACGCCGGACATGCGGGAGATGAACATCAAGAAACGGCGAGTAATCCATTCAGCAGGAATGGCTGACCGAACAGGCGATACCCAGCGGTACCTTAAGTGTGTCTTAGGTCGGCGGGTGCCTGAATTCCACCTGAATGCCCGCTGCGAACGCACTGCGAGCCCGCCTTCGCGTCCATTGCGTGCGCGGGCGCTCCAGGGCGGACTCAGATGTCCGAGGCGACCTCGATGAGGACCTTGCCGACCGTGCCGGACTCGACGGCGGCGTGGGCGGCGGCGGTCTCCGACAGCGAGTAGACGTGCAGGGGGACGCCGGCTTCGGCGCCGAAGCGCAGTCCGCCGCCGGCCAGGGCGGCGTTGACGGCCGCGGCGCCGTCCGCGAGGGCTTCCGGGCGCACGGTGTACAGCAGGACGAACTGGTACCGCGTGTTGAGCACCATGTTGCGGCGCACGTCCAGGGCCAGCGGCCCGCCCCGCCCGTCGTTGGCGTAGACGGCGACGGTGCCGCCGGGGCGCAGCACGGCGAGGTCGAGCTCGGCGTTGTGGGCGGCGGCCACCTCCACGACGACGTCGGCGCCGCCGGGGAACGCGTCGCGGATCTGCTCGGCCGCGTCCGGGTCGGTGTAGCGGACCACCCGACCGGCGCCGGCGGCCCGGGCCAGCGCCGCCTTCTCCGGCCCGCTGACCGTGGCCACAACCGACGCCCCGGCCCAGACGGCGAGCTGGATCGCGGCGTTGCCGACCGCACCCGCGCCGCCGGCGACGAGCACGTTGACGCCGGCCAGCGCGCCCGGGGCGAGCCGCGCGGGGGCACCGTCGTGCACGGTGAGCGCGCGGTGGGCGGTCAGCGCGGGCACCCCGAGGCACGCGCCGGCCGCGAAGCCGACCCCGTCGGGCAACGGCACCGCGCGCTCGGCCGGCACGACGGTGTACTGCTGCGCGGTGCCGCTGCCGGGGCGCTGGTAGGCGGCGAGCATGAGCCACACCCGGTCGCCCTCGGCCAGGCCGCTCACCCCCGGGCCGACCGCGTCGACGACGCCGGCCCCGTCCTGGTTGGGCACCGCGCCGCCGGCGGGCACGTCCGAGGTGGCCGTGGCGCCGGTGCGCTGCTTCCAGTCGGTGGGGTTGACGCCGGAGACGGCCACGCGCACGCGGACCTCGCCCGGGCCGGGGTCGGTCACTTCGCGGGTGAGCTCCCGCAGCACCGATGCGTCGCCGAACTCGGTGTGCACGATCGCCCTGTTGGTCCGGGTCATGCCTCAACCCTACGCATTAGGGGTGCGTTACGGGTGTCCGGCCGCTCGGGACCCGGCATACGGTGACGGGACCGAGGGGCCGTTAGGGGGGCGTGCCGATGGCGTCCGGATCGCTGTACGCGGTGAGCGACCTGCACGTCGTGTACGCCGAGAATCGCCAGGTCGTCGAGGGGCTGCGGCCCGCCCGCGAGGACGACTGGCTCATCGTGGCCGGCGACGTCGGGGAGTTCTTCGCCGACATCGAGTGGGCGCTGACCCTGCTGCGGGACCGCTTCGCGCGGGTCATCTGGGCGCCCGGCAACCACGAGCTGTGGACGCCGCCCGACGACCCGGTGCAGCTGCGCGGGGTGGCCCGCTACGAGGCGCTGGTCGGGCTGTGCCGCCGGCTGGGCATCCTCACCCCCGAGGACGACTACGCGGTCTGGGACGGCGCCGGCGGGCCGGTGACGATCGCGCCGCTGTTCACGCTGTACGACTACTCGTTCCGCGTCCGCGGGGTGCACACCAAGGAGGAGTCGCTGCGCCGCGCGCACGCCGCCGGGGTGGTCTGCACCGACGAGATGCTGCTGCACGCCGACCCCTACGCGGGCGCCGACGACTGGTGCCGGGCGCGGGTCGAGCTGAGCGAGCGCCGGCTCGCCGCGTGCGACCCCGACCGGCCGACCGTGCTGGTGAACCACTACCCGCTCGTGCGCCAGCCGACCGACGTCCTGTACTACCCGGAGTTCGCCCAGTGGTGCGGCACCGAGCTGACCGCCGACTGGCACCTGCGCTTCCGGGCCGCGGCGGTGGTCTACGGCCACCTGCACATCCCCCGGACCACCTGGCACGACGGCGTGCGCTTCGAAGAGGTGTCGCTGGGTTACCCGCGCGAGTGGCGCCGGCGGGGGGTGCCGCGGCCGATGCGCGCGATCTTCCCTGCACTGGCCCGCGTCGAGTTTCCTCTGTTGCCTTAGGAGCCACCATGAGCCGGTCCGATCTCGTCGTGCGCAACTACTACACCGGCGAACTGCTGCACTTCCGTCACCGGGGCGCGCTCGACGGGCCGAAGACCTACGCCGAGGCGCTGCTGATCAGCGACCGGTTCGGGCCGCGGTCGGTGGAGTGGCTGGGCATCGGCGACTTCACCGGCGGCGGGGGCACCGACCTCGTCGCGGTGACGCCGGGCGGGCGGTGCGTGCTGTACCCGGGCGCGCCCGGCCCGGACGGCGGCCTCGTGCTGGACGGCCCGCTCGACCTGGGTTGCGACCTGTCCCGCGGGGCCTATCACTCGCTGGCCGTGGCCGACGTGGACGGCGACGGCCGGGTCGGCATCGTGGCCCGCCGGGCCGGCAGCCCCGTCGTCGACGTGCTGCGCACCGAGATCGTGGCCGGGCGGCCGCGGTTGCGGGCGCCCGAGGTGCTGGCCCAGGTGGCCCGCACCGACTACCTCATCGGCATGGCCGACGTGACCGGCGACGGCCGGCTCGACCTCGTCGTCAGCCGGGCCAACGGGCTGCTCGCGGCCTTCGAGGTCGGCCTTGCCGGGGACTCGCCGCGCTGGCACCCGGTCATCCAGGTGGCGGCCGGGCACCGGATCGTGGCGATCGCCGACGTGAGCGGCGACGGGCGGCCCGACATGCTGGCGGTGCGGGCGGACGGGACGCTGGTCGCTTACCCGCACGCCGGCGGCTTCCGGCCCGGGCACCCGCTGGCCACCTTCCTCTCCCCCGTGCCGCTCGGCGCGGGATGGGGAGAGTTCGACATCATCAACTGAATAACGTCAATTTCTTGTAAACATATAAGCGAATGATCATTCGGTGTGGCCCTCGGGCCCGCATCACTGCCGAACAGTGATTTTGTCCGATAGGGGAGCAGGGGTACGGGATAGGGGTTATCGGCGTAGGGGTGCCGTCGATAGGATCGAATCACACAATTCGTGAATTCGGAATCGGCAAACCTGAGACACAAAATGACACCGGGATTGCGATTCTGCGTGGGGCGAATACGGGGCGCACGGATCGGAGGCCGCATATGCGGTATGAAATTCTCGGGCCGTTACGGATAACCAACGACGAGGGCACCCGGTCGATAGCCGCTCGCAAGATCGAGGTACTGCTGGCCCTGCTGCTCATCCGCGCGAACCAGGTGGTGTCGACCGAGGAGGTCATCGCCGAGATCTGGGGCGGCTGCGCGCCGGACCGCGCGATCGCGGCGGTGCACGTGTACATCTCCAAGCTGCGCAAGCTGCTGGGCGTCGACCCGCAGGGCGACAGCCCGATCGTGACCCGGCCGCCAGGCTACGTGTTCCGGCTGGGCGCGGCCGGCTTCGACGTCAACGACCTGCAGGCGCTCATGCAGGAGGGCCGGACCCACCTGCGCGGCGGGCGGCACCGGCCGGCCGCGCACGCGTTCGGCGAGGCCCTGCGGCTGTGGCGCGGCCCGGTGCTCGGCGACGCGGTGAGCGGGCCGGTCACCACCAGCTTCGTGACGTGGCTGGAGGAGGCGCGGCTGGAGTGCATCGAGTCGCTCATCGACTCCCAGCTGCACCTGGGGCTGCACCGGGAGCTGGTCGGCTGGCTGTTCACGCTCATCGGGGAGTACCCGCTGCGCGAGACGTTCTATCGCCAGCTGATGCTCGGGCTGTGCCGCTCGGAGCGGCAGGCCGACGCCCTGCGGGTGTTCCACACCGCCCGCCGGACGCTCAACGAGGAATTGGGGCTGGAGCCCAGCCGGGCGTTGCAGCAACTGCACGCGGCAATCCTTCGGGCGGACGAGCGGCTTGAGGTCGACGCCGCCGCATAGCGGCGCAAGGCCGCCTTTAGAGGCGCGCGATACATCGATTACGGTATATCACTTGCCGGAGTAGAGGGTTCGAGAACCGATGACCACGCTCACGCGCGAAACCGGGAGCCCCGCCCAGGAGCCGGGATCCCTCCTACTCGACCTGCACCGCTCCGGCCGCCTCGCCGGGGAGTTCCCCCGCATCGGCCGGCTGCTCGACGGGCTGTCCACCGGCGAGCTGATACGCGCCGGCACCCTGCTGTCGCGGCTGAGCGCCGAGGACGTGCTGGCGCAACACCCAGGCCTGCCGGCGCTGACCGTCGCGGTGACCGGGCACGGGACCCTGGCCGGCCTGGTGCCGGCGCTCACCGCGCAGCTGGCCCGGCACGGCGTGCTGTGCCGGGCCGTCGCCGGGCAGTTCGACGGCTACGTGCTCGACCTGGCCGAGCCGGGCAGCGCGCTGTACGCGGCCGAGCCCGACGTCGTGCTGTGCGTGCTCGACCCGGCCGTCGTCTTCGACGAGGTGCCGGTGCCCTGGCGGGTCGAGGACGTGGAACGGGTCCTGGCCGAGAAGCTCGAGCTGCTGGCCGGGCTGGCCGCGACCTTCCAGCAGGCCCAGCGGGGAGTGCTGGTCCTCAACACGCTCCCGCTGCCCCGCGAGCTCACCGCGCAGCTGCTCGACCACCGGTCCCGCTCCCGGCTCGGCGCGGTCTGGCGGGAGGCCAACGCGCGGCTGCTGCGGCTGCCGGAGACCTTCCCGGGCCTGGTCGTGCTCGACCTCGACCCGCTGCTGAGCGGGCCGGTCGCGGTGAGCGAGCCGCGGCACCGGGTGTACGCCAAGGCGCACCTGTCGGCCGAGCTGCTGGTGGAGTACGCCCGCGAGGTCGGCCACCTGGCCCGGCACCTGGTCGGGCGGACCCGCAAGTGCCTGGCCCTGGACCTGGACAACACGACGTGGGGCGGCATCCTCGGCGAGGACGGCGCCGACGGCATCGAGGTGGCGGGCAGCTACCGGGGCGAGGCGTACAAGGCCTTCCAGCGGGTCGTCAAGCAGATCACGTCACAGGGTGTGCTGCTCGCCGCAGTGAGCAAGAACGATGCCTCCGAGGTACGGTCGGTGCTGAGCGGGCATCCCGACATGACACTGCGGGAGGAGGACTTCGTGCGGGTGGTGGCCAACTGGCGACCGAAGCACGAAAACCTGGCCGAGCTGGCCACGGACCTCAACATCGGCCTGGACAGCGTCGTCTTCGTCGACGACAGCTCCTATGAGTGCGGCCTGATCCGCCAGGAGCTCCCCCAGGTCGCGGTGGTGGCGGTCGACGAGGATCCGGCGACGCACGTGCTCAAGCTGGTCCGCGACGGGTGGTTCGACACCCGGGAGCTGACCGACGAGGACCGGGTCCGCACCGACCGGTACCGCGAGGAGCTCGCCCGCAAGGACTTCCTCGACGCCTTCGCCTCCCTCGACGAATACCTCGGCGCCCTGGGGCTGGAGGTCGACCTGCGCCCGATGGAGGAGGCCGACGTGGCCCGGGTGTCCCAGCTGACCCTGCGCACCAACCAGTTCCACCTCGCCGGGCAGCGCCTGCAGCCGGACGAGGTCCGCGCCCGGCTGGGCGACGCGGCCGCCCCGGTGCTCACCATCCGCTCCCGGGACCGCTTCGGCGACCACGGGCTGGTCGGCGCGATCATGACCCGCCGCGAGGGCGACCGGCTGCACATCGAGAACTTCCTGCTGAGCTGCCGGGTGTTCTCTCGCGGCATCGAGTCGAGCTGCCTGGCCGAGGTGCTGCGGTGGGCCCGCGACACCGGCGCGGCCGCGGTGACGGCGGACTACCGGGCGACCGCGCGCAACGGCAAGGTGGCCGACTTCTACCCGCGCAACGGCTTCGCGGCCGGCAGTCCCTTCCGGCACGACCTGGCCGCCATCCCCTCCCCCGCGGCGCACATCAGGCTGGCCGTGACGCTGCCGGCCATGGCGGTCAAGGAAGCCGTGGTCCAGCCGGAAGTCGCGGTCAGACCGAAGGCACCGGAGGCCCGGGACCGGCTGGAGCGGCTGCTCGACGAGGGGACGCTGACCGCGCTGCACGCCGACCCCGCCGAGGGCATCATCACCGCGCGAGGGCGCATCGACGGCGTGAAGGTGGTCGCGTACTGCACCGACGCCACCAAGCGCGGCGGCGCCATCGGCCACGCGGCCGCCGAGCACATCGTGGAGGCGATCGACGCGGCCGTGCGGGACCGCTGCCCGGTGGTGGGCCTGTGGCACTCGGCCGGCGCCAAGCTGACCGAGGGCATCCAGTCCATGGACGGCGTCGGCCGGATGTTCGCCGCGATGACCCGCGCCTCGGGCCGGGTGCCGCAGATCTCGGTCGTGCTCGGCCCGGCCGCCGGCGCCGCCGCCTACGGGCCCGCGCTCACCGACGTCGTCATCATGGCGCCGGCCGGGCGGCTCTTCATCACCGGCCCGGACGTCGTGCGCAGCGTCACCGGCGAGCAGATCGACATGGAGGGGCTCGGCGGCACCGAGGCGCACGGCCGTCGCTCGGGCGTGGCCCACATCGTGGCCGAGTCCGAGGACGACGCGCTGGGCCGGGCCCGGCGGCTGGTCGGGCTGTTGCAGCGGCCCGGCCACTTCGCGCTGGACGGGCTGCGGGAGCCGGTCGACCTCGCCGCGCTGCTGCCCGACCGGTCCCGCCGGGCCTACGACGTGCGCCCGCTGGTGCGGGCGATCCTGGACGGGCCGGACGAGTTCGAGGAGTTGCAGCCGAAGTGGGCCGCCGCCATGGTGACCGGCTTCGGCCGGCTCGGCGGGCGCACCGTCGGCGTGCTGGCCAACAACCCGCTGCGCCGGGGCGGCTGCCTGGACTCGCTGACCGCGGAGAAGGCGGCCCGGTTCGTGCGGATGAGCGACTCGTTCGGCGTGCCGCTGCTCGTTGTCGTGGACGTTCCGGGGTACCTCCCGGGCGTCAAGGAGGAGTGGGACGGCGTGGTCCGCCGGGGCGCCAAGCTGCTCTATGCCTTCGCCGAGTCGGTCGTGCCGCGGGTGACCCTGGTGACCCGCAAGTCCTACGGCGGCGCCTACATCGCCATGAACTCCCGGTCGCTGGGCGCGAGCGCGGTGCTGGCCTGGCCGCAGGCCGAGGTGGCCGTGATGGGCGCCGAGGCGGCCGTCCGGGTGCTGCACCGCAAGGCGCTGGCCGCGGCCGAGGGGCCGGCCCAGGCCGAGGTGCTGGCCCGGCTGATGGCCGAGCACGAGCGCACCTCGGGCGGCGTGGCCCGCGGCGTGGCGCTCGGCCTGGTCGACGAGGTGATCGATCCCGCCACCACCCGGCTGCGCGTCGCCGAGGCGCTCGCCGGCGCCCCGGCCGGCCGGGGTCACCACGGGAACATTCCGCTGTGACGGAGGCTTTGGTGCGATGACGTCGGCCCGTGCGGGGGTGGGCCTCCTCGTCGAACGCGAGGCGGAGCTGGCGGCGATGGCCGACCGGTTCGAGGAGGCGCTCGCCGGCCGGGGCCAGCTGGTGCTGGTCTCCGGCCCGGTGGGCAGTGGCAAGACCGCGCTGCTGCAGGCCTTCGCCGACCACGTGGTGGGGTCGAGGGCCCGGGTGCTGCGGGCGGTCGGCTCCCGCGCCGAGCGGACCCTGTCCCTCGGCGTGGTGGGCCAGCTGTTCCGGCACTGCGACCTGAGCCCGGAGGGCAGCGAGCGCGTGTCGCGGCTGCTCGACGACGGGGCCTTCTCCTCGATGATCAACGACGGGGACGGCGAGACCGGCGGCGAGGTCTCCGCGCACGTCCTGCAGGGCCTGTGCCTGGCCATGCTGCAGCTGGCCGAGCAGCACCCGCTCGTCGTGGTGCTCGACGACGTGCACTACGTCGACGGCGCCTCGCTGCAGTGGCTGTCGTACCTGGTGCGCAGGCTGCGCCAGGCCCGGGTGCTGGTGGTCTGCAACGAGGCCACCCGGCTGGTCCCGGTGCACCCGGCCTTCCACGCCGAGCTGCTGCACGAGCCGCGCACCACGCGGATCAGGCTGGGACCGCTGTCGCGGACCGGGGTACAGCAGGTGCTGGCCCCGACGCCGCGCACGGCCGCGACCCGCACGCTGGCCGCCGACTGCCACCGCATCACCGGCGGCAACCCGTCGCTGCTGCGCGGGCTGATCGCCGACTCGACCGGCGACCGCGGGGCCGCCCCCGGCCACCTGGTCGTCGGGGCCGGCTTCGCCCAGGCGTTGGTGATCTGCCTGTACCGCTGCGAATTCACCCTCCTGAAGGTGGCCCGCGCGCTGGCCGTGCTGGACGAGCCGGCCTCGATGCCGCTGCTGGGCCGGCTGGCCGACGTGGAGCCCGAGCTTGCCCAGCGGGCGGTCGAGGCGCTCAACGCGGCCGGCTTCCTCGACGACGGGCAGTTCCGCCACCCGGCCGCCCGGGCCGCGGTGCTCGACGGGATGGTGCCGGAGGAGCGCGCGGCCATGCACCTGCGGGCCGCGCGGCTGCTCAACAGCGACGCCGCCCCGGCCGTGGTGGTGGCCCGGCACCTGCTGCTCGCCGACTTCGTCGAGGACCCGTGGATCCCGCCGGTGCTGCACGAGGCGGCCGACCACGCCCTGGCCATCGGGGACGTGAACGCCGCGATCAGCTTCCTGCGCCTGGCCCACCAGATCGGCGGCGACGAGGCGCAGCGGGCGGTGAGCGAGGCCGCGCTCGCCCGGGCCGAGTGGCGGCTCAACCCGCAGCGCACCGCCCGGCACCTGACCGACCTGGCCGGCTACGTGCGGGCCGGGCACCTCACCGGGCGCGACGCGCTGAGCGTGGTCGACTGGCTGCTGTGGTTCGGGCGGGTGGACAAGGCCGTGGCGCTGCTCGACATCGTCGGGCGCAGCGCCGACCGGCTCGACGCCGAGTCGATCGAGGGCCTGAGCCTGTCCCGGCTGTGGACCGCCTGCGCCTACCCGGGCGCGGGCCGCACCGACGTCTGCCCGGCAACCGGCCCGGCGACCACCCGGCTGCAGGCCGGCTACCTGCTGGTCGAGGTGCTCACCCGCGGCCCGACGGCGCGCTGCGTGGCCGAGGCGGAGCAGATCCTGCACGGCAGCCGCCTCGACGAGCGCACCATCGGCCCGATCGGGGTGGCGCTGGCCGCGCTCGTCTACGGCGACCAGCTCGGCATGGCCGCGCAGCGCTGCGACGCGCTGCTGCACGAGGCCGAGGGGCGCCGGGCGCCGACCTGGCATGCGGTGCTGGCCGCCCTGCGGGCCGAGATCGCGCTGCGCCAGGGCGACCTGCGCGTCGCCGAGGACTACGCGCGGGCCGCCCTGGCCGTCATCCCGCCCAAGGCCTGGGGCGTGGCCATCGGGGCGCCGCTGTCGACGCTGCTGCACGCCTGCACCGCGATGGGCCGCTACGACGACGCCGTGACCCACCTGCGCATGCCGGTGCCCGATGCGCTGTTCCAGACCCCGATCGGGCTGCACTACCTGCAGGCCCGGGGCCGCTACTTCCGCACCACCGGCCGGCACTCGGCCGCCCTGGCCGACTTCCAGACCATCGGCGAGCTGATGACCGCCTGGGAGGCGGAGATTCCGGCCTTCGTACCGTGGTGGGGCGAGGCCGCCGAGACGCACCTGGCCCTCGGCCGCCCCCGCGAGGCCCACGACCTGATCGTGGAGCAGCTGCGCCGGCTCCAGCCGGGGCACGTGCGGACCCGGGCGATCTCGCTGCGCATCCTGGCCGCGACGGGCGACCCGCGCCGCACCGAGCTGCTGCAGCGGGCGGTGACCGCGCTGCAGTCCTGCGGGGACCGGCTCGAACTGGCCTACGCGCTCACCGACCTGAGCCAGGCCCAGCAGGACGACGGCAACCTCGGGCAGGCCCGGGTCACCCGGAGGCGGGCCCGGGAGCTGGCGAAGATGTGCGGGGCGTTCCTCGGCGGCCTGGACCCGGCGGCCGACCCGTTGGGCAGCGCCCCGCCGGCCCCGCCCACCCCCGTCGAGGAGACGGTGAGCGAACTCAGCGACGCCGAGCGGCGGGTGGCGGTGCTCGCCGCGCAGGGACACACCAACCGGCAGATCTCCGACAAGCTCTACGTCACCGTGAGCACCGTCGAGCAGCACCTGACCAGGGTGTACCGCAAGCTGAACATCAACAGCCGGGCCGACCTCCCGCTCCGGCTCAACTCCGACGTCGTCGGCTGGCCGCCCGGAGTGTAGCCAGGCGACTACACATTGACGGCATTCGCTGTAGAATCGCCCTATCTTCGGCGGAATTTGCCCGTTCCGCCCAGTACATGACGCCGGGTAGCCCTAGGAGACGCGAGTGCCTGCCCTACTCTCCGGCCTCCTCGGAGCAGGCGACGACCGACCCGACGCCGTCCGGGTCGTGGATCGGCAAATGTCCCGCGAGCAGCTGCTGCTGTGCGCGACCGCCGTGGCCGACGAGATCCGGGGCGCCGACATGGTGGCCATCGACGCCACGCCCAGCATCGAGTCGGTGGTGGCCGTGGTGGCGGCGCTCATCGCCGGGGTGACGGCCGTGCCCGTGCCGGCCGAGGCCGACCTCCGCCAGCGCCAGCACATCCTCGGCGACTCCGGGGCCCGGATGCTGCTGTCCACCCGGGCCGAGCCGATCGACCCCCGCATCCCGGCGGTCGCCGTCGATCTGCGCCGCCGCTCGGCCTGCAGCCACCCCGAGCCGCCAGCGTCCGGCCCCGCGCTGGTGCTCTACACCGGCGGCACCACCGGCGTGCCCAAGGGCGTGGTCATCTCCCGGGCGGCGCTCGCCGCCGAGATGGACGCGCTGGCCGACGCGTGGGCCTGGACGGCCGGCGACGTGGTCGTGCACGGGCTGTCGCTGGCCCGGCTGCAGGGCCTCGTGGCGGGGCTGCTCGGCCCGCTGCGGGTGGGCTGCCGCCTGCGCCACACCGGCCGGCCCGGCTCGAAGCACTACGCGGCCGCCGACGGCACCATGTACCTCGGCCTGCCCCAGATCTGGACGCAGATCTGCGCCGACCCGGCCTCGGCCCGCGCCCTTCGCGGCGCCCGGCTGCTGGTGTCCGCCGACGCGGCCCTGCCGGTCACCGTCTTCAACCGGCTGGCCGCGCTGACCGGGCACCGGCCGGTGGAGGCCTACGGCATGACCGAGACGCTGGTGACCGTCGGCGGGCGGGCGCTGGGCGAGCGGCGGCCGGGGTTCGCCGGCACCCCGCTGCGGGGCGTGCAGACCCGCCTCGCGGCCGAGGACGGCACCACGATCCCATGCGACGACCAGACCATCGGGGAGCTGTGCGTGCGCGGGCCGATGCTGTTCGGGGGGTACCTCAACCGCCCGCCCGGCGACCCCGCCTACACGGCCGACGGGTGGTTCCGCACCGGCGACGCGGCGAGCATCGGGCCGGACGGCTGGCACCGCATCGTGGGGCGGGTGCCGACCGACATCATCCTCACCGCCGGAGGGCTGCGCATCGGCGCCGGCGAGGTGGAGGACACCCTGCTGGCCCACCCGGCGGTGCGGGAGGCGGCGGTGGTGGGGGTGCCGCACCGCGACGGGGGTGCGCGGGTGATCGCCTACGTGTGCGCCGAGGGGGTCGGGCCGCAGGAGCTCATCGACTTCGTGGCGCGGATGCTGGCCCCGCAGAAGCGGCCCAGCCAGGTGCGCATCGTGCCGGACCTGCCGCGCAACGCGATGGGCAAGGTGCAGAAGCACCTGCTGCGGGGCCGCTGAGCCTGCGCGCCCGGCCCTCCGGCCTTCCCGGGCCTCACACGAGCGGCGATCTTCCGGTCCTCACACGCGGCCAGCGACCGGCTGGCCGGCTTTCCCGGGCCTCACACCGCGGCCGACGCCCTGCACGACCGGCTCGCCGACCTTCCCGGGCCTCGCATGCGGCCAGCGCCCCGCGCCCGGCTCGCCGGCTTTCCCGGGCCGCGCGGGACGGCCGGCGCCCTGCGCGCGGGCTGCCCCGCCGCGGGCCGGCCTCCTCAGGCTTTGCTCGCCGCCGCGGCCGTCAGGTCCTCGCGGATCAGCTGGATGAGCCGGGAGCTCTGGTCGACCAGGTAGAAGTGGCCGCCGGGAAACACGCGCAGGTCGAACGGGCCGGCGGTGTGGTCGGCCCAGGCCCGCGCCTCGGCGGCGGAGACCCTCGGGTCGCGGTCGCCGATGATGGCGGTGACCGGGCACGACAGCGCCTGGCCGGGCGTGTGCCGGTACGTCTCGATCGCCCGGTAGTCGTTGCGGATCGCCGGCATGATCATGGCGAGCGTGTCGGGGTCGTCGAGCAGCTCGCCGCCGGTGCCGTCCAGCTGGCGCAGCTCGGCGACGATGCTCTGCTCGCCCTGCTGGTGCAGGGACTCCTCGCGGTACCGCGACGGCGCCCGCCGCCCCGAGGCGTAGAGGCGCAGCAGCGGCGCCCCGCCGGCCGCCTCGAAGCGCAGCGCCACCTCGTAGGCGAGCACCGCGCCCATGCTGTGCCCGAAGAAGGCGGTCGGCCGGTCGAGCAGCCCTTCGAGCGCGTCGAACGCGGCGTCGGCCAGGCGGGCGATGCTGTCGATGTTCGGCTCGGCCCGCCGGTCCTGGCGCCCGGGGTACTGCAGCGCGAAGACGTCGATCGCGGGCGCCATCCGGGCCGAGACCGGGACGAAGAAGCTCGCCGAGCCGCCGGCGTGCGCGAAGCACACCAGCCGGACGGCCGCGCCGGGCGCCGGGTGGAACCGGCGGATCCAGGTCTGCTGGGCGCTGGTCAGCTGGGTCATGACGTCGGCGTTCCTTTCCGCGGGCGGTGATACCTAGCATCGCCTCGGCGCGCGCGCCGGCATACCCGGGAACGGCCCCTATCAACGGTGGTTAGGGGGCCGCTAAGGGTTGGCCGCCCCCTGGGCTGTGCATAACGTCACAGCTGCCGAGGGTGCCGCCGCCACCGCGGTCGGCCGCGCCACGGGCGAACCCAAGCCGCTGTCATGCCCCGCAGAGGAGGCCATGCGATGGTTCACGTCCCCGATCTCGACAACGACCCGGTGGAGCTCGTCGAGGCGATCCTGGAGGGCGGCCCGGCGCATTTCCCGGCCGAGCTGCGCGCCCGCCAGGTCCCGCACACCGACGAGAAGATCAAGGTGCCGCACCTCAACGGCTACGAGCACTTCGAACGCGACCCGGCCGCCCGTCCGGTGGACGTGCCGATCGTCTTCCGCTGGACCGGCCGCACCCGCGTCGCGGAGTAAGCGCCGCTTAAGCGGACCGGTCGATGGTGGGCGCCGGTACCCCTACCCCGGAAGGGACAAGCTGGTGGACGTTGACGACTTCGTCGGCCTGCTCCGCGACGAGCTGAGCCTGGAGGTGTCCCGCGCGGACCTCGGGCGCCGGCTCGACGAGCTGCCCGGATGGGACTCCGTCCACCTGCTGTGGCTGCTGACCATCCTCGAGCAGCGCATCGGCCGGCCCATCTCCCTGCCGGAGCTGCTGGAGGCGCAGAGCCTGCAGGAGCTGCACGAGCGAGCGGCGGCATGAGCGGTCCGGAGCGCAGCGGAGGGGCCGCGAACAACGGGCACAGCGTCGCCCCGCTCGCCCCGCAGCGCCGGCACACCCTGTTCTTCCTGGAGCAGGCCCGCGCGATCGCGCCGGTCTTCCTCGACACCGAGGTCGACATGGCCCGCGTGGTCGCGCACCGGGCCGCCGGCCGGGCGGCGGGCCGGCCCGTCTCCCCCGTGACCTACCTGCTCTACTGCGCCGCCCGGGTGCTGGCCGCACATCCCGAGGCCAACGCCGCGATCGGCGGCGGCCGGCGCCCGAAGGTGGCCCGCTACGAGCGGGTGGCCGGCAAGGTCACCTTCGACAAGACCCTCGACGGGCGCCGCGTCGTGCTGACCACGGTCCTGCCCGGCCTGGACACCGCCCCGCTGGAGGACATCCAGCGGCGGCTGGAGCACTTCCGCGACGGCGATCCGGCGACGATGCCGGAGCTTGCCAAGGTGCGCGCCCTGCACCGGATGCCGATCTGGCTGGGCCGGCTGGCCGCGCGGATGGCCAACCGAACGCTCCGCCGCCGGGCCGAGCTGATGGGCACGTTCGCGGTCACCTCGCTCGGGCACCGCCCGGTGGACTCGTTCCACTCCGTCGGCGGCACCACCGTGACGCTCGGCATGGGGCGGATCCTCGACCGCCCGGTGGCCCGCGACGGCGTGGTGCTCATCGCCCCGACGATGCGGCTCAGCCTGGCCTTCGACCACCGTGTCATCGACGGCGCCGAGGCGGCCGACGTCCTGGCCGGCATCAAGGAGTCGCTGGAGGCGTTCGCGCCCGTCGAGGCGGGCGTCGCCGCATGAACGACGTCGCCGAGCTCAAGGAGTTCGCCGTCACCCACGCCCGCGCCCAGAACATCGCCGGCTACCGGGACGTGCTCGCCCGCGTCGACAACGACGAGGACGGCGCCGAGGGCTCGTGGGCGATCGAGTGGACGCGGGCCGGCGCCGCGCTGGAGGAACGGGGCAAGCACCTGGAGGCCGCCCAGTGCTACAACATGGGCCGCTTCCCGTTCGTCGACGGCCCCGCCCGTTCCGACGCGCTGCGGCGGTGCGTGGCCGCCTTCGACCGGTGGCGCGGGCCGGGCATCGAGCGGATCGCGGTCGACGGCGGGCAGGTGCGCGGCTGGGCAGCCGGGCTGTCGGCCGCCAAGCCGCGCCCGCTGCTGCTGATCACCGGCGGCATCGTGAGCATCAAGGAGCAGTGGGCGCCGATCCTCTCCGCGGTGACGCGCCTCGGCATGGCCGGCGTGGTCACCGAGATGCCGGGCGTCGGGGAGAACTCGTTGCCGTACACCCCGGACAGCTGGCGCATGCTGAGCACCGTCCTCGACGCGGTGGCCGGCCGGGCCGACGTGTCGCGGACGTATGCGCTCGCCCTGAGCTTCAGCGGCCACCTCGCCATGCGCTGCGCCCTGGACGACCCGCGCATCCGCGCCGTCGTGACCGCCGGCGCGCCGGTGCGCGGCTTCTTCACCGACCGCGCCTGGCTGCGCACGGTCCCCCGGCTCACCATGGACACCCTGGCCCACCTGACCCGCACCGGGCGCGACGACGTCGCCGGGCAGCTGGACAAGTGGGCCCTCACCGATGAGCAGCTGCGGGCGCTGGAGATTCCGGTGTACTACATGAAGAGCGCCCGCGACGAGATCATCCCGCCCGCCGAGGCCGAACTGGTCCGCTCCCGGGTCCGTGAGGCGCATCTTCTGGAACACGACGACACCCACGGCTCCCCCGGCCACATCACCGAGACCCGGCTGTGGTCGGTCTGGGCGGTGCTGCACGCGCGGCGGGCGCTCCCGGCGCAGCGGTTGGCCCTGGGCGCCGCGCTGCGCCTGCTGCGGGCCCGCCCCCCGCGCCGATGACCCCGCTGCGGGACCTCGTGCCGGAGTCGGTAACGGTCCGGGAGACGGCGGCGGACCTCGCCGAACCGCTGCTCCCGCAGGAGGAGCCGTTCGTCGCGCGGGCCGTCGGCAAGCGGCGCCGCGAGTTCACCACCGTGCGGGCCTGCGCACGATCGGCCCTGGCCCACCTGGGCGTGGCGCCGGTGCCCATCCTGCCGGGTGAGCGCGGCGCGCCCGGCTGGCCGCCCGGGATCGTCGGCAGCATGACCCACTGCGACGGGTACCGCGCGGCCGCCGTCGCCCGGCGCCGCGACATCCGCTCGATCGGCATCGACGCGGAGCCGAACGCGCCGCTGCCCGCCGGCGTGCTCGAGTCCGTGGGCCGGCCGGCCGAGCGCGAGATGGTCCGCCGGCTCGCCACCGACGCACCGGCGACGCACTGGGACCGGCTGCTGTTCAGCGCCAAGGAGTCCGTCTACAAGGCCTGGTTCCCGCTGACCGGCGCGTGGCTGGGCTTCGAGGACGCCGAGATCCTCATCGACCCCGCGGGGCGGACGTTCACCGCCCGGCTGCTGGTGCCTTGGCCGGTGGACACCCCGCCGCTGCACCGGCTGGACGGCCGCTGGGCGAGCCGCGACGGGCTCGTGATCAGCGCAATCGTGGTGCCGGCCTGAGGCCGCGGAAAGGGTGCCGACAATGCAGGAGATTCGCGACGCGATCCTCGCCGACCGGGGCGGGGAGCTGGCCGGGATGCCGGTCCCCGAGACGTACCGCGGCATGGCCGTGCTCGCCGCAGAGCAGGAGATGTTCGCCGGCATGCGCACGCGCGACAAGGACCCGCGCAAGTCCCTGCGCATGGTCGAGGCGCGCACGCCGGAGGTCGGGCCGGGTGAGGCGCTCGTCGCCGTGATGGCCTCGGCCATCAACTACAACACGGTGTGGACGTCCATCTTCGAGCCCGTCTCGACGTTCTCCTTCCTGCGCCGGTACGGCAGAACCTCGCCCCTCGCCGCCCGGCACGACCTGCCGTACCACGTCGTCGGCTCCGACCTCGCCGGCGTGGTGCTGCGCACCGGGCCGGGCGTGCACCTGTGGAAGCCCGGGCAGGAGGTGGTCGCCCACTGCCTCTCGGTGGAGCTGGAGGACCCGGCCGGGCACGACGACACCCTGCTGGACCCGCAGCAGCGCATCTGGGGGTACGAGACCAATTTCGGCGGCCTGGCCGAGCTCGCGCTGGTGAAGACCAACCAGCTGATGCCCAAGCCCGCGCACCTGTCGTGGGAGGAGGCGGCCGCGCCCGGGCTGGTCAACTCGACCGCCTACCGGCAGCTGGTCTCCAAGAACGGGGCCCGCATGAAGCAGGGCGACCACATCCTGATCTGGGGCGCCAGCGGCGGCCTCGGCTCGTACGCCACCCAGCTCGCGCTCAACGGCGGCGCCGTACCGATCTGCGTGGTCTCCTCCCCCGCGAAGGCCGAGCTGTGCCGCCGGATGGGCGCCGAGCTCGTCATCGACCGCACCGCCGGGGACCTGCGCTTCTGGGAGGACGAGCACACCCCGAGCGTGGCCGGATGGCGCCGCCTCGGGCAGGCCATCCGCGAGCTCACCGGCGGCCACGACCCGGACATCGTCTTCGAGCACCCGGGCCGGGACACGTTCGGCGCCAGCGTCTACGTGGCCCGCCGCGGCGGCACCGTCGTCACCTGCGCCTCCACCACCGGCTACCAGCACCACTTCGACAACCGGTACCTGTGGATGCACGTCAAGCGGATCATCGGCTCGCACTTCGCCAACTACGCCGAGGCGGCCGCGGCCAACCGGCTCATCGCGCGGGGGGCGATCCATCCGACGCTGTCGCGCACGTACCCGCTCGCGGAGGCCGGCCAGGCCGCGCACGACGTGCACCAGAACCGCCACCAGGGCAAGGTCGGCGTGCTGTGCCTGGCGCCGCGGGAGGGCCTGGGCGTGCGCGACCCGCAGCTGCGCGCCCGCCACCTTTCCCGCATCAACCGTTTCCGCTCCGACGCCTCCGCGGCGCAAGGGTCGCTTTAGCGGGCTGGCCAAGCATGACCTTCCAGGGTCGCGCCGGCCGTTCGGGCCGGTACGACCCCGACCAGAAGGGAAGGCCTTATGCGCCTCGGCAAACCGAGCCGCCCGCTCGCCCTGTCCGCCGCCGTGGTGACCGTCAGCGTGATCGGTGGCGTCGCCTTCGCCGCCTCTTCCGCCGAGGCGACGGCTCCAGGTGCCGGACACGGCAAGTACGGCTGCACGACCATCGACCTCTTCGAGCGCACCGACAAGCACGACGCCAACAAGCCCCTGCCGGACCCGCGTAACGTCCCGGTCGGCCTGCAGCTGACCTACTTCGACTCGGTCTACGACCCGTCCGGCACGACGAAGGTCGGCGACGCGGCCGGGGTCAACAGCATGGTCGAGAAGCGGGCGTCGGACGGGCACATCATCCAGTACGTCACGCAGCAGTACACCTTCGCCGACGGCAGCCTCGTCGCGTCCGGGTCGATGGACCGCAGCGACGTCATCGGCCAGAAGTGGGTCGGCACCCCGGTTTACGGCACCGCCGGCCGTTACCTGGGCCTCGCCGGCACGTGGACGTGGCGCCTGGTCGACCTGACCGACCCGACGGCGCCGGCCGTCGTCAAGTTCACCCTCTGCGGACGCATGTAGTTCCTTTCGTGACCGTGGGCGTTCGCCGCGGCACGTTGCAGCGAGGAGGCACGCGAGGCCCATGAGCAGCGAGCCCGAGCGGAACCCCGCGGACCGCTACCGGCGGCAGGCCGACCCGATCGCCGTGGTCGGCCTGTCCTGCCGGCTGCCCCAGGCGCCCGACCCGGCGGCGTTCTGGCGGCTGCTGCGCGACGGCGTCGACGCGATCACCGACGCGCCCGCCGGCCGGTGGGACGGCGCCACAATCCGCCGCGGCGGCTTCCTGGACCGCATCGACGGCTTCGACGCGGACTTCTTCCGCATCGCGCCGCGCGAGGCCGTGGCCATGGACCCCCAGCAGCGGCTCCTGCTGGAGCTGGCCTGGGAGGCGCTGGAGGACGCCGCGGTCGTGCCGGCCACCCTCGGGGGCAGCCGCACGGGCGTCTTCGTCGGGGCGATCGCCTGGGACTACGCCACGCTGTCGCAGCGCGAGGGCCTGCGGGGCATCACGCAGCACACGCTGACCGGGCTGCACCGCGGCATGCTGGCCAACCGGTTGTCGTACCTCTTCGGCCTGCACGGCCCGAGCCTGACCGTCGACGCCGCCCAGTCCTCGTCGCTGGTCGCCGTGCACCTGGCCTGCGAGAGCCTGCGCAGCGGGGAGTCGGACGTCGCCCTGGCCGGCGGCGTGAACCTCAACCTCGTCGCGGACGCCACGGTCGGCGTGGAGCGCTTCGGCGGGCTGTCGCCCGATGGGCGCTGCTTCACCTTCGACGCCCGGGCCAACGGTTACGTGCGCGGCGAGGGCGGCGGCCTGGTCGTGCTGAAACCGCTCGCCGACGCCGTGGCCGCCGGCGACCGGATCTACTGCGTCATCCGCGGCAACGCGGTCAACAACGACGGCGCCACCGGCGGCCTCACCGTCCCCAGCCCCGATGCCCAGGCGGCGGTACTGCGCCACGCCTACGACCGCGCCGGCGTCGCGCCGGCCGACGTGCAGTACGTCGAGCTGCACGGCACGGGCACCCGCGTCGGCGACCCGATCGAGGCCGCGGCCCTGGGCGCCACGCTGGGCGCGGGCCGGGGCGAGGCGGACGCCCTGCTGGTCGGCTCGGCCAAGACCAACGTCGGGCACCTGGAGGGCGCGGCCGGCATCGTCGGCCTGCTCAAGGCGGCGCTGAGCATCAGCCATCGGGAGCTGCCGCCGTCGCTGCACTACCACACGCCCAACCCGGCGATCCCGCTGTCGTCCCTGGGCCTGCGGGTGCACACCGCGCACGGACCGTGGCCGCGCCCCGGCGAACCGCTGGTGGCCGGCGTCAGCTCCTTCGGCATGGGCGGCACGAACTGCCATCTCGTGCTGTCCTCGTTCGACGGCCCGTCCACTGTGGACCATTTCGCTCCCGTACCCCCCGCGGCGGCCCTGGTCGTGTCGGCGCGCGACGCCGAGGCGCTGCGCGGGCAGGGGGCCCGGCTGGCCGCGCACCTCGCCGAACGGCCGGACCTCGACCTCGCCGGCGTGGCCCGGTCCCTGGTCTCGTCCCGCACCCTCTTCGCCGAGCGGGCCGTCATCGTCGGCGCCGGCCGCGAGGACGCGCTGCGCGGGCTGGCCGCGCTGGCCTCCGGCGAACCGGCCACCCAGCTGGTGCAGGGCCGCGCGACCGGCGGCGGGCTGGCCGTGCTCTTCCCCGGCCTGGGCAGCCAGCGCGACGGCATGGGCCGCGAGCTGTACGAGGCGTACCCGGCCTTCGCTGCCGCCCTCGACGACGTCTGCGCGCACCTCGACCCGCTGCTGGACCTCCCGCTGCGGCGGCTGCTGTGGGGCGGCTCCCCGCTGCTGCACGAGACGCCCTTCACGCAGCCGGCCGTGTTCGCGCTCGAGGTGGCGCTGTTCCGGCTGGTCGAGTCGTTCGGGGTCCGGCCGGACCGCCTGATCGGCCACTCGGCCGGCGAGGTGGCCGTCGCCCACGCGGCCGGCGTGCTGGACCTCGCCGACGCCTGCACCCTCATCGCGGCCCGCGGCCGGCTCATGGGCACGCTGCCGACCGGCGGCGCGATGATCGCCGTGCAGGCCACCGAGGAGGAGGTCGCCGCGGCCATCGCCGAGCACGGCGGCGCGGTGAGCATCGGCGGCGTGAACGCCCCGCAGTCGGTGGTGGTCTCCGGCGACGCCGGCGCGGCCGAGGCCGTCGCCGCCCGGTTCGCCGCCGAGGGCCGGCGCACCAAGCGGATCCGGGTGACGGTGGCCGGGCACTCGCCGCACACCGACGGGATGCTGGAGGAGTACCGGCGGGTGGCGGAGGGGCTGACCTTCCGGCCGCCGGCCATCCAGGTGGTCTCGACCGTCACCGGCGGTCCGGCCGGGGCCGAGCAGCTGTGCACCCCCGAGCACTGGGTGGCCAACGTCCGCGGCACGGTGCGGTTCCACGACTGCCTGCGCGAGCTGGAGGCGGCGGGCACGGCGGCGTACCTCGAGCTGGGCCCCGACGGCGCGCTGAGCGCGATGGCCCGCGACGGCCTGACCGGCACCCCGGCGATCGCCGCGGCCATGCGCCCCGACCGCCCCGAGCCCGTGACCCTGCTGGCCGCGCTCGGGCACCTCCACGCGCACGGCGTGCCGGTCGACTGGGCCGCGGTCAACGGCGGCCCGGGCCCACGGGTTGCCCTGCCCACGTACGCGTTCCAGCGCCGCCGGTACTGGCTCGGCGACGCTCCCGCCGCCTCGGACGCGCCGATGCGACCACGGGCGGAAGACCTCGACACGCTGGCCACGGTCCGCGCACACGTGGCCGTCACCCTGGGACACGACTCGGCCGGCCGGGTGGACACCGCGCTGCCGTTCCGGGACCTCGGCTTCGACTCGCTCACGGCGGTCGAGCTGGTCACCCGGCTGCGGACCGCGACCGGGCTGCCGGTGCCCGCCACCGCGCTGTTCGACCACCCGACCCCGGAGGCACTCGCGGCGCACCTGCGCGACCTGCTCGCCGGCGCGGACACCCGGCCGGTGGCGCTCCCGGTCGCGGCGGGGCCGGCCGACGAGCCGATCGCGATCGTCGGCATGGCCTGCCGGTTCCCTGGCGACGTTCGGTCACCGGAGGATCTCTGGCGGCTGGTCGAGCGCGGCGACGACGCGACCGGCCCGTTCCCCGCCAACCGCGGCTGGGACCTCGACGCGCTGCGGGAGTCCTGCGCCACCGAGCGCGGCGGCTTCCTCTACGACGCCGACGGCTTCGACCCCGCCTTCTTCGGCATCAGCCCGCGCGAGGCGGCGGCGATGGACCCGCAGCAGCGGGTCGTGCTGGAGACCGCATGGGAGGCCTTCGAGCGGGCCGGGATCGACCCCGCAACGCTGCGCGGCCGCCCCGCCGGTGTCTTCGTCGGCACGATCCCGCAGGAGTACGGCCCGAGGCTGCACGAGGGCGCGCCGGGCGCCGACGGCTACCTCCTCACCGGCAACACGACGAGCGTGGTCTCCGGCCGCGTCGCCTACAGCTTCGGCCTGCAGGGCCCCGCGGTCACGGTCGACACCGCCTGCTCGTCCTCCCTGGTCGCCCTGCACCTGGCCGCCCAGTCGCTGCGCCAGGGCGAGTGCGAGGTGGCGCTGGCCGGCGGCGTGACGGTGATGGCCGCCCCGGGCCTGTTCACCGAGTTCACCCGGCAGGGCGGCCTGGCCCCGGACGGCCGCTGCAAGCCGTTCGCCGCCGCGGCCGACGGCACCGCCTGGAGCGAGGGCGCCGGCCTGCTGGTCCTGCAGCGCCTGTCCGACGCCCGCCGGGCCGGCCGCACGGTCCTGGCGGTGCTGCGCGGAACGGCCGTCAACTCCGACGGCGCCTCCAACGGCCTCACCGCCCCCAACGGCCCCTCCCAGCAGCGGGTCATCGCCCAAGCCCTCGCCAACGCCGGCCTGCGACCGTCCGACGTCGACGCCGTCGAGGCCCACGGCACCGGCACCACCCTGGGCGACCCCATCGAGGCCCAGGCCCTGCTGGCCGCCTACGGCCGGGACCGCCCGACGCCGCTGCGCCTCGGCTCGATCAAGTCGAACATCGGCCACACCCAGGCCGCCGCGGGCGTGGCCGGGGTCATCAAGATGGTCATGGCCCTGCGTCACGGCCTGCTGCCCGCCCAGCTGCACACGGACGCGCCCAGCCCGCACGTCGACTGGTCCGCCGGGAGCGTGTCCCTGCTGACCGAGCCGGTGCCCTGGCCGGCCGACGGCGACCGCCCGCGCCGAGCCGGGGTGTCGTCGTTCGGCATCAGCGGCACCAACGCCCACGTCATCATCGAAGAGCCCCCACCGGCCGATCCCGCGACGCCTTCCGAAGGCCCGTTCCCCTGGCTCCTGTCGGCCCGCACCGAGCCCGCCCTGCGCGCCTCGGCCCGCCGGCTCGCACCGGTGGACATCGACCCCGCCGATGCGGCGCACACCCTGGCCCAACGAGGGCGCCTCGAACACCGGGCCCTAGTCATCGGCGACGACCTCGAAGAACTGCGTTCCGGCCTCAACGCCCTCGCCTCCGGCCAACCGGCACCCAACCTCATCCAGGGAACCGCAGCCCCCACTGGCAAAACCGTCTTCGTCTTCCCCGGCCAGGGTTCGCAATGGTCCGGCATGGCCGCCGACCTCTTGGAAACCTCACCCGTCTTCGCCGACGCATACCAAGCCTGCGCCGAAGCCCTCGCCCCCTACGTGACCATCTCGCTCAACGCCACCGAACCCGTCGACGTCGTCCAGCCGACGTTGTTCGCCGTCATGGTCAGCCTCGCGCGGCTCTGGCAAGCACACGGAGTCGAACCCGACGCGGTCATCGGCCACTCCCAGGGCGAAATCGCCGCCGCTCACATCGCCGGCGCACTCACCCTTGACGACGCCGCACGAGTGGTTGCCTTGCGAGCCCAGGCACTCACCCAGCTCGCCGGAACCGGCGGCATGCAGTCCATCCAACTGCCCGCAGACCAAATCGAGCTGCCGGACGGGGCTTGGATCGCCGCATACAACAGCCCAACCACAACTGTGGTCGCCGGGGCACCCGAGGCTTTGGACCAAATGCCGGGGCGCCGCATCGACGTCGACTACGCCTCGCACACGCCACACGTCGAAGCACTCCACGACCAAATCCTCACCGACCTCGCCGGCATCACACCGCAAACCGGAGACATACCGCTCTACTCAACCCTCACCGCCGGGCCGATCGACCATCTCCGACTCGACGCCAACTACTGGTACGACAACCTCAGACACCCCGTCCGGTTCAGGGACACCCTCGAAGCACTCACCGGACACACCGTATTCGTCGAAATCAGCCCACACCCCGTACTCACCATCGGGGTCAGCGAAACGCTTCCCGACGCACGGGCCATACCGACGCTCCGGCGCCACGAACCCGGACTCCGGCAGTTCCGCACCTCGCTCGGACACGCCGACATCGCCGGGCTGAAGGTCGACTGGCGGGTCGGCGGGACGTTTACCGAGCTGCCGGGATATCCGTTCGAGCATCGGCGGTACTGGATCGGCTCCTCGACCACCGTCGGCCACCATCCCCTGCTCGGGGTGGCGACCCAGATCGCGGACCAGCAGCAGACCGTGTTCGCGGCCAGGGTGTCCCTCGACAACCTTCCATGGCTGGCCGACCACACCGTCAACGAGACCGTGCTGCTGCCGGGGGCCGCATTCGCCGAGCTCGCCCTTGCCGCCGCCGGCCACGCCGGAGTCGCCGACCTCACCCTGGAGGCGCCCCTGGTGCTGCCGGACCGCGGCGCGGTGCAGCTGCAGGTCATCGTCGAGGACGCGGGGCGCTTCAGCATCCACGGGCGGCCCGACGGCGCCGACGACTGGACCACGCACGCGACCGGCGCGCTCGGCACCGGGCCGGCGGGTGCCGGGGAGCGGCTCGGCGCATGGCCACCGCCGGGCGCCGTGCCGGTGCCCGTGGACGACCTCTACGACCGGCTGGCCGCCGCCGGGTACGGCTATGGCCCGGTCTTCCAGGGCCTGCGGGCCGCCTGGCGGCTGGGCGACGAGGTCTACGCCGAGGTGAGCCTCCCGGCCGACGCCTCGACCGGCGGCTTCGGCATCCACCCGGCGCTGCTGGACGCGGCGCTGCACGCCGTCGTCGGCGTCATGTGGGAGCCGAACCGCGCGCTGCTGCCCTTCGCCTGGTCCGGCCTGCGGCGGCACGGGGCGGCTGGGCCACGGCTGCGGGTCCGGCTCGCGCCGGCCGGGCCGAACGCGGTCGCCGTGACCCTCGCCGACCCGGACGGCGCACCCGTGCTGAGCCTGGCGTCGCTGGCCCTGCGGCCGGCCGGTGCCGGGGCGCCGCCGCTGTACCGCGTGGAGTGGACGCCCGCGCCGCCCGGCGGCGGGCCGGAGCCCGAGCTGGTGGTCGCGGCCCCCGACTCGCGGCCGGCCGCCCCCGAGCTGGTGGTCGTGGCCCCCGACTCGCTGCCGGCCGCGCTCAAGCTGGTGCAGGCGTGGCTGGCCGACGAGGCCAACGCCGAGCGCCGCCTGGCCGTGGTGACCCGGCGCGCGGTCGCCCTCGACGGCTCACCCGACCTGGGGCTGGCCCCGATCTGGGGCCTGGTTCGCTCGGCCCAGACCGAGCACCCGGGCCGCATCGTGCTGGTCGACCTGGACGGCTCCGGCGACTCCGGACCGCCCCCGCTGCCGCCGGGCGAGCCGCAGGTGGCGGTTCGTGGCGGCGCGACGTATGTGCCCCGGCTGGCCCGGGCGCCCGGCGACGCCTCGCCGGGCGTGCCGATCGGGTCCCGCGGCACGGTACTGATCACCGGGGGCACCGGCACGCTGGGCGGGTTGCTGGCGCGGCATCTCGTGGCGGCGCACGGCGTCCGGCGCCTCCTGCTGACGAGCCGCCGGGGACCGGACGCGCCCGGGGCCGCGGAACTGCGGGCCGAGCTGGCCAAGCTCGGGGCGGACGTCACGGTGGCCGCGTGCGACGTGGGCGACCGCGAGGCGCTCGCCGCGCTGTTGGACGCGCACCCGGTCTCGGCGGTCGTGCACGCGGCCGGCGTGCTGGACGACGCGCCGTTCGGCGGGCTCACCCCGCAGCGGCTCGAGGCCGTGCTGCGGCCCAAGGCCGAGGCCGCCCGGCACCTGCACGAGCTGGCCGGGGAGCTCGACCACTTCATCCTCTTCTCCTCGGCGGCCGGCACGCTCGGCACCGCGGGGCAGGCGAGCTACGCCGCCGCCAACGCGTACCTCGACGCCCTGGCCGAGCACCGCCGGGCCCTCGGGCGGCCCGCCGTGTCGCTGGCGTGGGGGCTGTGGGCGCCCGGCAGCGGGCTGACCGGGCGGCTGAGCGACGCCGACCGGGCGCGGCTCGGGCGGGCCGGCGTCGCGCCGCTGGCCGCCGAGCAGGGGCTCGCCCTGTTCGACGCCGCGCTCCGGTCCGGCGCGGCGGTGACCGTGCCGATGCTGCTGGACCTGCCGGCGCTGCGGGCGCAGGCCGCGGCCGGTGCGCTGCCGCCGCTGATGCGCGGGCTGGTGCGCGCGCCCGCGCGGCGGGCGGCCGAGGACGGGGACGGCGGCTCGTCCTGGGCGCGGGTGCTGGCGGCGCTGCCCCGCGCGGACCGGGAGCGGCAGGTGCTCGCCCTGGTGCGGGCCCAGGCCGCGACCGTGCTCGGGCTGGCCGGCGAGGAGGCCGTGCCGGCGCAGCGCCCCTTCAAGGAGCTGGGCTTCGACTCGCTGACCGCGGTCGAGCTGCGCGGGCGGCTCGCGGCGGCCACCGGGCTGCGGCTGCCGGCCACGCTCGTCTTCGACTATCCGACGCCGCTGGCGCTGTCCGCGTTCGTGGTCGAGCAGATCGTCGGGGCCGCGCCCGCGCCGGTGGCCGCCCGGGCCCGCGGCGCGCTCGACGAGCCGATCGCCATCGTGGCCATGGCCTGCCGGTACCCCGGCGGCGTGCGCACCCCGGAAGACCTCTGGCGCCTGGTCGACTCCGGCGGCGACGCGATCGGCGAGTTCCCCTCCGACCGCGGCTGGGACCTGGACCGGCTCTACGATCCCGACCCCGACCACCCGGGCACGCTGTACGCCCGGGCGGGTGGCTTCCTGCACGACGCGGCCGCGTTCGACGCCGGCTTCTTCGGGCTGAGCCCGCGCGAGGCGCAGGCCACCGACCCGCAGCACCGGCTGCTGCTGGAGACGGCGTGGGAGTCCTTCGAGCGGGCCGGGATCGACCCCGCGTCGCTGCGCCGCACCCGGACCGGCGTCTTCACCGGCGTGATCTACCAGGACTACGGCCAGCGGCTGCTGGATCGGCCCGGCGACGGGTACGAGGGGTACCTGCCCACCGGCGGCACCGGCAGCGTCGCCTCCGGGCGGCTGGCGTACACGTTCGGCCTCGAGGGGCCGGCCGTCACCATCGACACCGCCTGCTCCTCCTCGCTGGTCGCCCTGCACCTGGCCGCCCAGTCGCTGCGCCAGGGCGAGTGCGACCTGGCGCTGGCCGGCGGCGTCACCGTCATGGCCACCCCGGGCATGTTCATCGCGTTTTCCCGCCAGCGCGGCCTGGCCCCCGACGGCCGCTGCAAGCCCTTCGGCGCAAGCGCGGACGGCACCGGCTGGGCCGAGGGCGCGGGCCTGCTCCTCCTGCAACGCCTCTCGGACGCCCGGCGCGCCGGTCACCCGATCCTGGCCGTGCTGCGCGGCTCGGCCGTCAACTCCGACGGCGCCTCCAACGGCCTGACGGCCCCCAACGGCCCCTCCCAGCAGCGGGTCATCGCCCAGGCCCTAGCCAACGCCGGCCTCCAACCGTCCGACGTCGACGCCGTCGAGGCCCACGGCACCGGCACGACGCTGGGCGACCCCATCGAGGCCCAGGCCCTGCTGGCCGCCTACGGCCAACGCCCGGGCAACAACCCCCTGTGGCTCGGCTCACTCAAATCCAACCTCGGCCACACCCAGGCCGCGGCCGGCGTCGGCGGCGTCATCAAGATGGTCATGGCCCTGCGCCACGAAAGCCTGCCGAGGACGCTGCACGCCGACGAGCCGACCCCGCACGTCGACTGGTCCGCGGGGAGCGTGTCCCTGCTGACCGAGCCGGTGCCCTGGCCGACCGGCGACCGGCCACGCCGAGCCGGGGTGTCGGCCTTCGGCATCAGCGGCACCAACGCCCACGTCATCATCGAGGAGCCCCCGCCGGCCGGCCCCGCGACGCCTTCCAATGGCCCGTTCCCCTGGCTTCTGTCGGCCCGCACCGAACCGGCCCTGCGCGCCTCGGCCCGGCAACTCTCCGAAACGGACGCCGACCCGGCCGACGCGGCGCACACCCTGGCCCAACGAGGGCGCCTCGAACACCGGGCCCTGGTCATCGGCGACGACCTGGAAGAACTGCGTTCCGGCCTCAACGCCCTCGCCTCCGGCCAGCCGGCACCCAACGTCGTCCAGGGGGTGCCGGCCCCCGCCGGCAAAACCGTCTTCGTCTTCCCCGGCCAGGGTTCGCAATGGTCCGGCATGGCCGCCGACCTCTTGGAAACCTCACCCGTCTTCGCCGACGCATACCAAGCCTGCGCCGAAGCCCTCGCCCCCTACGTGACCATCTCGCTCAACGCCACCGAACCCGTCGACATCGTCCAACCCACACTGTTCGCCGTCATGGTCAGCCTCGCCCGACTCTGGCAAGCACACGGCATCGAACCCGACGCCGTCATCGGCCACTCCCAAGGCGAAATCGCCGCCGCCCACATCGCCGGCGCACTCACCCTCGACGACGCCGCACGAATCGTCGCCCTCCGAGCCCGCGCACTCACCCGACTCGCCGGAACCGGCGGCATGCAATCCATCCAACTCCCCGCAGACCAAATCGAACTCCCCGACGGGGCCTGGATCGCCGCATACAACAGCCCAACCACCACCGTCGTCGCCGGGGCACCCGAAGCCCTCGACCAAATGCCCGGGCGCCGCATCGACGTCGACTACGCCTCACACACACCACACGTCGAAGCACTCCACGACCAAATCCTCACCGACCTCGCCGACATCACGCCACAGACCGGAGACATACCGCTCTACTCGACACTCACCGCCGGACCGATCAACCACCAGCAACTCGACGCCAACTACTGGTACGACAACCTCAGACACCCAGTCCGATTCCGCGACACGCTCGAAGCACTCACCGGGCACACCGTATTCGTCGAAGTCAGCCCACACCCGGTGCTCACCATCGGGGTCAGTGAAACGCTTCCCGATGCACGGGCCATAGCGACGCTCCGGCGCCACGAACCCGGACTCCGGCAGTTCCGCACCTCGCTCGGACACGCCGACATCGCCGGGCTGAAGGTCGACTGGGGGCTCGGGGGCGGGCACGCCGATCTGCCGACGTATCCGTTCGAGTACCGGCGGTACTGGCTCAATGCCTCCGCCGGGGCCGGGGACCGCGGGCATCCGCTGCTCGGGGCGGGCGACCAGATCGCGGAGCAGCGCCAGACCGTGTTCACCAGCGTCGTATCGCTCGGCCGGCACCCGTGGCTGGGCGACCATGCGGTGCACGGGACGGCGCTGCTGCCCGGGGCCGCGTTCGCCGAGCTGGCCCTCGCGGCGGGGGCGCACGCCGGGCGGGAGCGGCTCGACGAGCTGACCCTGCACGCCCCGCTGACGCTGCCCGGGCAGGCCCCGGTACGGCTGCAGGTCATCCTCGGCGACGACGGGCAGGTCGAGATCTTCTCGCGGCCGGACGGCGACGACCACACCGCCTGGACCCGGCACGCCAGCGGGCTCCTGGGCGAAGGGGCGGCCGAACCGGAGCCGTGGGCCGGCGCCTGGCCGCCCGCCGGGGAGGCGGTCGAGCTGGACGAGCTGTACGAGCGGCTGGCCGAGCGCGGGTACGGGTACGGGGAGACGTTCCAGGGACTGCGGGCGGCCTGGCGGGCCGGGGACGTGGTGCACGCCGAGGTGCGGTTGCCCGAGGGGCTCGACGCCGGCGGGTACGGTCTGCACCCCGCCCTCCTCGACGCCGCCCTCCACGTCGTGCACCTCGACCGGGCCGACGGCGGCGGCGTGGACCTGCCGTTCGCGTGGGGCGGCGTGGCGCTGCACGCGCGCGGGGCCACCGCGCTGCGGGTGCGGCTGGCCCGCAACGCCGACGGCACCGTCGCGCTCGACCTCGCCGACGGCGACGGGCGGCCGGTGGCGACGGTCGGGTCGCTTGCGGTGCGGGCGGTCGACGCCGGGCGGCTGGCTCTGGGCGGGGACCCGCACCGGGACGCGCTCTTCGGCGTCGACTGGGAGCCGGTGGCGGGCGCACCGATCGCCGGCTTGGTCGCGACGCTCGACCTCGGGTTGGCGGGGGCCGCCCGGTACCCGGACCTGCGGGCCGTCGCCGCGGCCGAGCCGGTGCCGGGGACCGTGTTCGCGCCGCTGCCCGCCGCGCCCGCGCAAGTGCTCGAGCTGTTGCGGGGGTGGTTGGGCGAGCCGCGGTTCGCGACCGCGCGGCTGGTGCTGGTCGGCTCGGGCGCGGTCGCGGTGCGCGCCGGGGAGGCGCCCGACCCGGATCTCGCGGCCGGGTGGGGGCTGGTCCGCTCCGCGCAGGCCGAGCACCCGGACCGATTCGTGCTCCTCGACCTGCCCACGGGCACCGCCCTACCCACGGACGCCGGGCTGGTGCTGGCCGATGGTGAGCCGCAGCTCGCTGTACGAGACGGGGTAACGCTTCGGCCGCGGCTGGTCCGGATCGCCCCGGCGCCCGCGACCATCGAGACCGACGGTGTGGTGCTGGTCACCGGCGGCACCGGGATGGCCGGGGCGCACGTGGCCCGGCACCTGGTGACCGCGCACGGGTTGCGGCGGCTGCTCGTGACGAGCCGGAGGGGCCTGGCGGCGGACGGGGCCGCCGAGCTGCGCGACGAGCTGGCGGCGCTCGGGGCGGACGTCACGGTGGCCGCGTGCGACGTGGGCGACCGCGAAGCGCTGGCCGCGCTGCTGGACGCGCACCCGGTCACCGCGGTCGTCCATGCGGCCGGCGTGCTCGACGACGCGACCCTCGACAACCTGACGCCGGGGCGGCTGGATGCGGTACTGCGGCCGAAGCTCGACGCCGCAAGGCACCTCGACGAGCTGACCGCCGACCGGCCCCTGGCCGCGTTCGTGCTCTTCTCGTCGCTGGCCGGCACGCTGGGCACGCCCGGGCAGGCCAACTACGCGGCGGCCAACGCCGGGCTGGAGGCCATCGCCGCGCGGCGCCGGGCGGCCGGGCGGCCGGGCGTGGCCATCGCGTGGGGCCGGTGGGAGCAGGCCAGCGGCATGACCGGCCACCTCGGCGACGCGGACGTGGCCCGGCTCGGCCGTGAGGGCATCCTCGCGATGCCGGCCGCGCAGGCCCTCGCCCTCTTCGACGCGGCGCTCGGCGCGGGCCGCGACACCGTCGTGGCGGCCCGGCTCAGCCCGCCCGCCCTGCGCGAGCTGGCCGGCGACGGCGCGCTGCCGCCGATCCTGCGCGGTCTGGTCCGCGCGCCGGCCCGCCGCGCGACCACCGCCGCCGCGGCCGACTGGGCGACCCCGGACGGGGCGCTGACCCTGGTCCGCGCCGCGGTCGCCGCCGTGCTCGGCCACACCGGCGGCGAACACGTCGACGCCACCCGCGCCTTCAAAGACCTCGGCTTCGACTCACTCACCGCCGTCGAACTGCGCAACCGCCTCCAAACCGCCACCGGCCAACGCCTCCCCGCCACCCTCGTCTTCGACTTCCCCACCCCGGCCGCGCTCGCCACCCACCTGCTGGACCGCCGAGCGCCACAGGCGGCGGCCGAGCGGCGCGCCACCACCGACGAGCCGATCGCCGTCATCGGCATGGCCTGCCGCTTCCCCGGCGGCATCCGCACCCCCGAACAGCTCTGGCAACTCCTCGCCGACGGGGGCGACGCGATCGGCGACTTCCCCACCGGCCGCGGCTGGAACCTCGACGACCTCCTCGACGGGGCGCGTTCCTACACCCGGCACGGCGGCTTCATCCACGACGCCGACCAGTTCGACGCGGACTTCTTCGGCATCAACCCCCGCGAGGCCGCGGCCATGGACCCGCAGCAGCGCATCCTGCTGGAGACCAGCTGGGAGACCTTCGAACACGCGGGCATCGACCCGCGCTCGCTGCACGACAGCCAGACGGGCGTGTTCCTCGGCGTCATGTACAACGACTACGGCGCCCGCCTGGTCCACGCCGACCGGCCGCTCGACGACTACGAGGGGTACCTGGCCAACGGCTCGGCGCCCAGCATCGCCTCCGGGCGCATCGCTTACACGTACGGCCTGCAGGGCCCGGCCGTCACCGTCGACACCGCCTGCTCGTCTTCCCTGACCGCGATCCACCTCGCGGCCCAGGCGCTGCACTCCGGTGAGTGTGACCTCGCCCTGGCCGGCGGCACCACGGTCATGGCCGCGCCGACGGTCTTCACCGAGTTCACCCGCCAACAGGGTCTCGCCCCCGACGGCCGCTGCAAACCCTTCGCCGACGCCGCCGACGGCACCGGCTTCTCGGAGGGCACCGGCCTGCTGCTGCTGCAGAAACTGTCCGACGCCCGGCGCGACGGCCGCACGATCCTGGCCGTCATCCGCGGTACCGCGACCAATCAGGACGGCGCCTCCAACGGCCTGACCGCCCCGAACGGCCCGTCCCAGCAGCGGGTCATCAACCAGGCCCTGGCCAACGCCGGCCTGCGACCGTCCGACGTGGACGCGGTGGAGGCCCACGGCACGGGCACCACGCTTGGCGACCCGATCGAGGCCCAGGCGGTGCTCGCCACCTACGGCGCCGACCGGCCCGAGCCGCTGCGCCTCGGCTCCATCAAGTCCAACCTGGGCCACACCCAGGCCGCCGCGGGCGTCGCCGGCGCCATGAAGATGATCCTGGCGCTCAACCACGACCTGCTGCCCAAGACACTCCACGTCGACCGGCCCACCATCCACGTCGACTGGACCACCGGCAACGTCTCGCTCCTGACCGAACCCACGCCCTGGCCCCGCACCGACCGCCCACGACGAGCCGGCATCTCATCCTTCGGCCTGTCGGGCACCAACGCCCACATCATCGTCGAGGAAGCGCCGGCGGCGGATGGGTCCGAGACGCCGGCCGCGGGCCCGCTGTCGTGGCGCCTCTCGGCCCGAGGCCGTGCCGCGCTCCGCGACCTCGGCCGGCACCTGCTGAGGAGCCTGGACCACCACCCCGCCGACATCGCCGCGACGCTCGGCAACCGGGCCGTGCTCGACCATCACGCCACCGTCGTCGGCCACACCACCGACGACCTCCGCGCCGGCCTCGAAGCCCTCACCGACGACCGGCCCGCGCTGAACCTCATCACCACCCACACCCTGGAGCCCCACGGCAAGCTGGCGTTCCTGCTACCGGGCCAGGGCGCCCAAAACGCGGGCATGGGCCACGGCCTCTACACCACCTACCCGGACTTCGCCGCCGCGTTCGACACCGTCGCCGGACACCTCGACCTGCCCATGCACGACATCATGTGGGGCACCCAAACCCACCTACTCAACCAAACCCTCTACACCCAAACCAGCCTCTTCACCCTCCAGATCGCCCTCCACCACCTCCTCCGCGACACCTTCGCCATCACACCCGACTACCTCCTCGGACACTCCGTCGGCGAAATCGCGGGCGCACACCTCGCAGGCATCCTCAGCCTCCCCGACGCCTGCCAACTCCTCCTCACCCGCGCCCGACTCATGCAACAACTGCCACCCGGCGGAGCAATGGCCGCCATCCAAGCCACCCCAGACGAAATCAACGACAACACCATCAGCATCGCCGCCATCAACAGCCCAACCAGCACCGTCATCTCCGGCAACCAAGCCAACGTCGAAGCAGTCGTCCAACGATTCAAAGCCCAAGGACGCAAAGCCACCAACCTCGACGTCTCACACGCATTCCACTCCCACCACATCGACCCCATCCTCGAACAACTCGAAACCATCGCCTCCGGATTGCCACACCGCGAGCCGCACACACCACTCATCGCCAACCTCACCGGCGAACGCATCGACGGAACCTACTGGGCGCGGCACGCACGGCAGACCGTCCAGTTCCGCAACGGCGTCGAACAGCTGCACGGACACGGGGTCACCAGATACCTCGAACTCGGGCCCGGCACCGCCCTCACCACCCACGTCGACACCGGAGCCACGGCCGCCACGCTCAACCCGAAGCAGCCAGAAGACCTCGCGCTCCTCGGCGCGCTCGCCTCACTCGGCCTGCGGCACCGCGTCAGCGGACGGCACGTCGACCTGCCCACGTACCCGTTCCAGCGCCGCGGCTACTGGCTCAACCCGCCGGCCGGCGCGGCCGACCCGCGGCACATCGGCCAGCGCCGCACCAACCACCCGCTCCTCCCGTCCGCCGTCGAGCTCGCCGACGGCCAGACCGTCCTCACCGGCCGCCTGACGGCCGACGCGCTGCCCGCCGCCGCGCTCGTCGGGCTGGCGCTGCACGCCGCCGAGCAGGCCGGGTGCGACGGCGTCGAGGAGCTGACCATCCACGCGCCGCTCGCCCCGGACGGCCGCGAGGTGAGCGTCCGCGCCACGATCGGGGCGCCCGGCGAGGGCGGCCGACGCGCGTTCGCCGTGCACTCCCGCGAGGACGACGGCCCGTGGACGGCGCTCGCGGAGGGTTGGCTCGGCGAGGTGGTGGACGTACCGAATCCGGCTCTGGAAATCGCCGAAGACCGGCTTGAGCAAAGCGTCGCCACCCCGGACGGGCCGCCGATGGCCACGACGCTGCGGGGCGCGCGCAGGCGGGCCGGCGGGATCGTGCTGGCGGAGCTGACGTTCCGCCCGCTCACCGCCGAAGAGCTGCACCGCCTGGCCGTCCCGCTGTTCGAGCCCGAGTGGGTGGCGGCGCCCGGACGGGCGCTGCCGCTGCCGGCCCACGCCATGCTCGACCCGGACGACCCGGCCGCGGCCCTGGCCGCCCTGGCCGAGGTGCCCGGCCTGGTGCTGCTGCCGCACGTGGGCGGCCCCGGGACGGCCCGGGAGGCGGTGCGGGCCTGGCTGGGCGACGGCCGGTTCGCCGGTTCGCGCCTCGCCGTCGTCACCCGCCGGGCGGTGGCGGCCGAGCGGCCCGACCCGGACGCCGCGCTCGTGTGGGGCGTGATCCGGGCGGCCCAGGCCGAGCACCCCGGCCGGTTCCTGCTGATCGACGTGGACGGCCCGGAGCTGGTGCCGCCGGTCCTGGTGCCGGGCGAGGACCGGTTCGCGGTCCGCGACGGCGCGCCGCTGGTGCCCCGCCTGGTGCGGGCGAGCGTGCCGCCGGCCCCCGGCGACGTGGTCCTGCACGTCGAGCCCGCGGACCCCGAGGCGACCGGGCGGCGGTTCGAGGAGGCCCCGGCCAAGGCCCGGCTCGTCCTGGTCGCCCCGGCGGAGGCGTACGACTACCCGGCGGCCCTGGCGCCGCGCCGGCCCGGAACCGTCGTGCTGGTCCTGCCGGCGCACCGGCAGCCCGAGCCGGGAAACGTGGACCTGCCGCTGGCCGAGCGGCTGGCCGGGCTGGCCCCGGCCGACCAGCGCCACCTCGTGCTCGATCTGGTCCGCCGCCACCTGGCCGTGGTGCTCGGCCACCCCGACCCGGCCGCCGTCGACACCGCCCGCTCGTTCAAGGAGCTGGGCTTCGACTCGCTGACCGCGGTGGCGCTGCGCAACCGCCTGGCCGAGGCGACCGGTCTGCGACTGCCGGCCACGCTGCTCTTCGACCATCCGGCGCCGGCCGGCCTGGCCGAGCACGTGCGCGACCTCCTGCTGGGCCGCGAGCGCGCGCAGGCTCCGGTGGCGACCGTCGTTGCGGCCGACGAGCCGATCGCGATCGTGGCGATGAGCTGCCGGTACCCCGGCGGCGTGACCTCGCCGGAGGACCTCTGGCGGCTGGTCGCCGACGGCGTCGACGCCACCTCGGACTTCCCGGCCGACCGCGGCTGGGACGTGGACGCGCTCTACGACCCCGACCCCGAGCGGGCCGGCACCTCCTACACCCGCCGCGGCGGCTTCCTGCACGACGCGCACCGCTTCGACCCGGCGTTCTTCGGCATCAGCCCGCGCGAGGCGGTGGCCATCGACCCGCAGCACCGGCTGCTGCTGGAGACGACCTGGGAGGCCCTGGAGCGGGGCGGGATCGCGCCCGACGCGCTGCGCGACAGCGACACCGGGGTGTTCGTGGGCGTGGTGTACAACGACTACCGCTACCGCATCGCCGGCGCCGCCGACGGGCTCGAGGGTCACCTCGACACCGGCAGCGCGGCCAGCATCGCCACCGGCCGCATCGCCTACACCCTCGGCCTGCGCGGCCCGGCGGTCACGGTCGACACGGCGTGCTCGTCGTCGCTGGTCGCGCTGCACCTGGCGGCCCAGTCGCTGCGGCAGGGCGAGTGCTCGCTGGCGCTGGCCGGCGGCGTCACGGTCATGGCCTCGCCCGGCGCGTTCGTGGAGTTCAGCCGCCAGCGGGCGCTGTCGCCGGACGGGCGGTGCCGGGCCTTCGCGGCCGACGCGGACGGGACCGGCTTCGCCGAGGGCATCGGCCTGCTGCTGGTCGAGCGACTCTCCGACGCGCGACGCAATGGGCACCCGGTGCTGGCCGTGCTGCGCGGCTCGGCCGTCAACTCCGACGGCGCCTCCAACGGCCTGACCGCGCCGAGCGGCCCGGCCCAGGAACTGGTCATCCGGCAGGCGCTGGCCAACGCCCGGCTCGGCCCGGCCGAGGTGGACGCGGTCGAGGCGCACGGCACCGGCACATCGCTGGGCGACCCGATCGAGGCGCGGGCGCTGCTGGCGACGTACGGGCGGGACCGGCCGGCGGACCGGCCGCTGTGGCTGGGCTCGCTCAAGTCGAACATCGGGCACACCCAGGGCGCGGCCGGCGTCGGCGGGATCATCAAGATGGTCATGGCGATGCGCCACGCGCGCCTGCCCCGCACCCTGCACGTCGAGGCGCCGACGCCGCGGGTCGACTGGGGCTCGGGCGCGGTCGCGCTGCTCGCCGAGCCGGTGCCGTGGGCGGCGAACGGGCACCCGCGCCGGGCCGGGGTCTCGTCGTTCGGCATGAGCGGCACCAACGCCCACGTCATCATCGAGGAGCCGCCCGCCGCCCCCGTCGCGGACCGGGAGCCGGAGCCGGAGGGCTGGCCGCACGCCTGGCCGCTGTCGGCCCGGACCGCCGCGGCGCTGCGGGAGCACGCCGGGCGGCTCGGGGCGCTGCTGCGCGAGCGGGACGACCTGGCCCCGGCCGACGTGGGCCACACCCTGGCGACCGCGCGGACCGCCTTCGAGCACCGGGCCGTGGTGATCGGGGCGGACCGCGCGGAGCTGCTGGACGGCCTGGCCCAGCTGGAGGCCGGCGTGGCCGCGGACCCGGGGCGGGTCGTGTTCGTGTACCCCGGACAGGGCTCCCAGTGGGTGCGCATGGGCGCCGACCTGCTCGACGCCTCGCCGGTCTTCGCGGCGGCGATCGGCCGCTGCGCCGAGGCGTTCGCGCCCTACGTCGACTGGGATCTCGCCGCCGTGCTGCGCGACGAGCCGGGGGCGGCGTCGCTGGAGCGGATCGAGGTACTGCAGCCGGTCCTCTTCTCGGTCATGATGGCCCTGACCGAGCTCTGGCGGGCGCACGGCATCGAGCCCGCCGCCGTCGTCGGCCACTCCCAGGGCGAGATCGCCGCCGCCTGCGCGGCCGGCATCCTGTCGCTGCCCGACGCCGCCCGCGCGGTCGCGCTGCGCAGCCGGGTCTACGCCGAGACCATGGTCGGCCGGGGCGCGATCGTCTCGGTACGGCTGGCGGCGGAGCAGGTGCTCGAGCGCATCGGGGCGGCCGAGCTGGCCGTGGCCGGGTACAACGGCCCGCACGCCTGCACGGTCGCCGGCGCGCTGCCGGCCGTCGAGCGGTTCGTGGCCGAGTGCGCGGCCGACGGCATCACGGCCCGCATCGTGCCGGTCTCGATCCCGTCGCACACCGACATGGTCCTGCCGCTGCGGGAACGGCTGAACCAGCTGCTGGCCCCGGTGCGGCCGCGGCCGGGCGACGTGCCGTTCTACTCGACGGTGACCGCGGGGCCGCTCGCCGGCGACCGGCTCGGCGTGGAGTACTGGTTCGACAACGTCCACCTGCCAGTGCGCTTCGATCCGGCGATCCGGGCGATGCTCGACGACGGGTACCACACCTTCGTCGAGGTGAGCCCGCACCCGGTGCTCACCGCCGCGCTGCAGGAGATCTTCGACGACGCCGGCAGCGACCGGGCGGTCGCGCTGGGCACGCTGCGGCGCGACGAGCCGGGCCCCCGGCGGTTGCTGACCTCGCTCGCCCAGGCGTGGACGCACGGGCTCCCCGTCCGGTGGAACCGGCCGGGGCGGCGGGTGGACCTGCCGACGTACCCGTTCCAGCGGCGCCGCTACTGGCCGGACGTCACCGTGGCGGCCGAGCGGCCGGTCGCGGCCGGGCACCCCGTGCTCGGCCCGGCGGTCGACCTCGCCGACGGCGACACGACCGTGTTCACCGGGCGGCTGTCGCCGGGCGGCCACCCGTGGCTGGCCGACCACGCGGTCGCCGGGACCGTGCTGCTGCCCGGCACCGGCTTCGTCGAGCTGGCCCTGCACGCCGGGGCGCACGCGGACCGGCCGCACCTGGCCGACCTGACCCTCGACAGCCCGCTCGTGCTGGACCGGCGGGCCCGGCAGGTCCAGGTGGTCGTCGGGCCGGAAGCCGCGGGCGGGCGGCCGGTCACCGTCTACTCGCGGCCGGACACCGGCGAGCCCGAACCGTGGACCCGGCACGCCGCCGGCCTGCTCACCACGGCACCGCCCGAGCCTCTGACCACGGCACCGCCCGAGCCCTTCACCGCGGCACCGCCCGAAGCCCGAAACGCTGCACCGCCCGAAGCCCGAAACGCTGCACCGCCCGAAGCCCGAAACGCTGCACCGCCCGAAGCCCGAAACGCTGCACCGCCCGAAAGCCGGAACGCGGCACGGAACGGGGGCGGTGCGCGGCTGGACGCCTGGCCGCCGCCGGGGGCCGAGCCGATCGGGCTCGACGGGTTCTACGGGCGGCTGGCCGCGGACGGGTACGAGTACGGCCCCGCCTTCCAGGGCCTGCGCGCCGCCTGGCGCAAGGGCGACGACGTCTACGCCGAGGTGGCCCTGCCCGACGACGTCGGCCCGGGAACCTTCGGCATCCACCCGGCACTGCTGGACGCCGCGCTGCACACCATGGCGCTGACCGACGGCTCGGACACGTCCGTGGTGCGGCTGCCCTTCGCCTGGAGTGGCGTGACCCTGCACGCGACCGGGGCCACCACGCTGCGGGTGCGGCTGGCCGCGACCGGGCCGGACTCGGCCGCGCTGACCGTCGCGGACGCGGCCGGCGCGCCGGTGGCCACGGTGGACGGTCTCGCGATCCGGCCTGTGGACGTCGGGCAGCTGCGGCGCACGGGCGGGAGCGACGGGCTCTACGCACTGGAGTGGGTCGAGGTCCGGGCCGACGGCGTTCCCGCGCCGGACACGGTGCTGTGGGACGTTCCGGCCGAGGGTGGGGAGGCTCCGGAGGCTGCCCGCCGTACCGTTGCCGGGGTCTTGGCAATGGTCCAGGAGTGGCTGGCCGACGACGAGTCGGCCGGTCGGCGGCTGCTCGTCGTCACCCGCAACGCGGTCGCGGTGCGCCCCGGGGAGGCACCGGACCCGGCCGCGGCGACCGTCTGGGGGCTGATCCGGGCCGCGCAGGCGGAGAACCCGGACCGCCTCGCGCTGGTCGACGTGGACGACTCGGCAGGTCCACTGTGGAGCGATGACGAGCCGCAGCTGGCCGTGCGCGGGGGTGTCGCCTACGCGCCCCGCCTGGCCCCGCTGGCCGCGCCGCCCGGCCGCAAGCCCCTGAACCCGGCCGGCACCGCGCTCATCACCGGCGGGACCGGCATGATCGGCTCCCTCGTCGCCCGTCATCTGGCCGAGGTGTACGGCGTGCAGCACCTCCTCCTGGCCGGCCGCAAGGGCCCGGAGGCGCCGGGCGCGGACCGGCTGCGCGAGGAGCTCGAGGCGCTCGGCGCCACGGTGACCATCGCCGCCTGCGACGCCGCCGACCCCGAGGCCCTCGCCGCGCTCCTGGCCGCGATACCGCCCGAGCACCCGCTCACCGCGGTCGTCCACGCCGCCGGCGCACTCGACGACGCGACCGTGCCGAACCTGACCGCGGCCCACCTGGACACGGTCCTGCGCCCGAAGGCCGACGCCGCCTGGCACCTGCACCGGCTGGCCGGCGACGTCGAGATGTTCGTGCTGTTCTCCTCCACCGCCGCGCTCGGCAACGCCGGGCAGGCCAACTACGCCGCCGCCAACGCGTTCCTCGACGCGCTCGCCGCGCACCGGCGCGCGCGGGGCCTTGCCGCCGTCTCGCTGGCGTGGGGGCTGTGGGAGCAGGCCGGCGCGATGGGCGAGCACCTGGACGCGGCCGACCGGGCCCGGATGGGCCGGACCGGGATCCTGCCGCTGCCGGCCGAGCGGGGCCTGGCGCTGTTCGACGCGGCGCTGGCGACGGACCGGCCGGCCGCGGTGCCGGCCGCGCTGGACCGGGCCGCGCTGCGGGCCCAGGCCGAGGCGGGGCGGCTGCCGGCGCTCTTCCGCGGGCTGGTCCGCGCCCCCGCGCGGCGGGCCGCGAGCGCCGCTCCCGTGTCCGGGCTGGCCGGGCTGGGCGGGCTGGGCGGGCTGGGCGCCGAGCAGGCCACCGAGGCGATCCGGACGTTGATCCGCGAGCACGCCGCGGTCGTGCTCGGGCTGGCCGGCGGCGAACCGCTGGAGGACGGGCGCGGCTTCCTGGAGATGGGCTTCGACTCGCTCACCGCGGTGGAGTTCCGCAACCGGCTGGGGGCGGCGGCGGGGCTGCGGCTGCCGGCGACCCTGCTGTTCGACTATCCGACGCCGGGGGATCTCGGGAAGTACCTGCTGAGCCAGGTGGCACCCACGGCACGGCCGGCCCCGGGCAGCCTCGACGAGCTGGAGGCGGCGCTGGTGGCCGCCGACGCCGATCCCGAGCTGCGGGCCGCGCTGGCCCGGCGTCTGCAGGACATGCTGGCCCGCCTCGCCGGGCCGGCCGGCGCCGCGGGACCGGACCAGGTGGACCTCGGCGACGCCACCGACGACGAGATCTTCGACTTCATCGACAACGAGCTCGGGACGGGGAGCTGACGCCGCATGGCCAACGAGGACAAGCTGCGGGAGTACCTCAAGCGGGTCACCGCCGACCTGCACGACGCGCGCAAGCGGCTGCGCGAGGCCGAGGCCCGGGACCAGGAGCCGATCGCGATCGTCGGCATGAGCTGCCGCTTCCCCGGCGGGGTGCGCTCGCCCGAGGACCTGTGGGACCTCGTCGACGCCGGCACCGACGCGATCGGCGACTTCCCCACCGGCCGCGGCTGGCCGGTCGACGACCTCTACGATCCCGACCCGGACCGGCCCGGCACCAGCTACACGCTGCAGGGCGGGTTCCTCTACGACGCCGACCGGTTCGACGCCGAGCTCTTCGGGATGAGCCCCCGCGAGGCCCTGGCGACCGACCCGCAGCAACGGCTGCTGCTGGAGCTGGCCTGGGAGGCGTTCGAGCGGGCCGGGATCGACCCGACCGGCCTGCGGGGCAGCCCGACCGGCGTGTACGTCGGCGTCATCTACGGCGACTACGGGGGCCGGCTGCTGCACCGCGACCGGCCGCTGGAGGGGTACGAGGGATACCTCGGCAACGGCAGCGCGGCCAGCGTCGCCTCGGGGCGGGTGGCGTACACGTTCGGCCTCGAAGGACCGGCGATCACCGTCGACACCGCCTGCTCCTCGTCGCTGGTGACCCTGCACGAGGCGGCCCACGCGCTGCGGCGCGGCGAGTGCGACCTGGCGCTGGCCGGCGGCGTGACGGTGATGGCCACCCCGGTGGTGTTCACCGAGTTCAGCAAGCAGCGCGCGCTGTCCTTCGACGGGCGGTGCAAGCCCTTCGCGGCCGCGGCCGACGGCACCGCCTGGAGCGAGGGGGCCGGGCTGCTGCTGGTCGAGCGGCTGTCGGACGCGCAGCGGCGCGGCCACCCGGTGCTGGCCGTGCTGCGCGGCTCCGCGGTCAACCAGGACGGCAAGAGCAGCCAGCTCACCGCCCCGAACGGGCCCGCACAGCAGCGGGTGATCCGCCAGGCGCTCGCCGACGCCCGGCTGCGACCGTCCGATGTGGACGTCGTCGAGGCGCACGGCACCGGCACCACGCTCGGCGACCCGATCGAGGCCCAGGCGCTGCTGGCCACCTACGGCCAGGACCGGCCCTCGGACCGGCCGCTGTACCTCGGCTCGCTCAAGTCGAACATCGGGCACACCCAGGCCGCCGCGGGCGTGGCCGGCCTGATCAAGATGATCATGGCGCTACACCGGCCGACGATCCCCCGCACCCTGCACGTCGACGCCCCCTCGCCGCACGTCGACTGGGCCTCCGGCGCGGTGTCGCTGCTGACCGATCCGGTGCCGTGGCCGCAGGCCGGGCGCCCGCGCCGGGCCGCGGTCTCCTCGTTCGGCGTGAGCGGCACCAATGCCCACGTGATCGTCGAGTCCGTCGAGCCCGAGGCGCCCGAGCCGCCGCGCGGGGGGCCGGTCGCGCTGCCGCTGTCGGCGCGGACGCCGGAGGCGATCCGGGAGCAGGCCGCACGGCTGCGCGATCACCTCCGCGCCCGGCCCGGCCTCGACCCCGCCGCCGTAGCCGGCACGCTCGCCGCCCGGGCCCGGTTCGCGCCGCGGGCCGCCGTCATCGGGGAGACGGCCGAGGAACTGGCGGCCGGCCTCGACGCGCTCGCCGCCGACCGGCCGGACCCCGCCGTGGTCGCCGGGGCCGCCCGGGCCACCGGCGGGGTGGTGTTCGTCTACCCCGGCCAGGGTTCGCAGTGGGCCGGGATGGCGGCCGACCTGCTCGACGCTTCCCCGGAGTTCGCCGCCGCGATCGACGAGTGCGCCGAGGCCCTGGCCCCGCACGTCGACTGGTCGCCGGTCGAGGTGCTGCGCGGGGCCGCCGGCACCCCGTCGCCGGAGCGCATCGACGTCCTCCAGCCCCTGATCTTCGCGATCATGATCGGGCTGACCCGGATGTGGCAGGCCCGCGGCGTCACGCCGGCCGCGGTGATCGGCCACTCCCAGGGCGAGATCGCCGCCGCCCACGTGGCCGGCGCCATCTCCCTCGCCGACGCCGCCCGGCTGGTCGCCGTGCGCAGCCGCCTCTTCGCCGAACACATGGCCGGTCGCGGCGCGATCGCCTCGGTCGCCCTCGGCGCCGGCAAGGTCGAGGCGCGCCTGGGCGGGGGCCAGACCATCGCCGGCCTGACCATCGCCGGCCGCAACGGTCCGAACGCCTGCGCGGTCGCCGGCGACCTCGCCGCCGTCGAGGCCTTCGTCGCCGCGTGCGAGGCCGATGGGGTCCGGGCCCGGCTGGTGCCCTCCACCGTCGCCTCGCACAGCCCGCACGTCGACGGGCTGCGGGAGGCGCTGGCCGCGCGGCTCGCCGCGGTCCGGCCGGGCCACGCCGGCATCGCGTTCCACTCCACCGTGACCGCCGGGCCGCTGGACGGGACCGAGCTCGGCGCGGACTACTGGTTCGAGAACCTGCGCCGGCCGGTCCGCTTCGAGGAGACCGCCCGCGCGCTGGTCGAGGCCGGCCACCTCGCCTTCGTCGAGGTGAGCCCGCACCCGGTGCTCACCGGCCCGCTGCAGGACATCATCGAGGAGGCCGGGGCGCCCGCGGTCGCGCTCGGCACGCTGCGCCGCCAGGAGCCCGGGCCGCGGCGCTTCCTGACCGCCCTCGCCCAGGCCTGGGTGGCCGGGCTGCCGGTGCGCTGGGAGACCGCGCGGCGGCCGGCGGAGGTGCCGACCTATGCGTTCCAGCGGCGGCGGTACTGGCTGGATGCCCCGGCAGGTGGCGGCGGGACGACCGGCCTCGACCACCCGCTGCTGGCCGACGTGGTCGACCTGGCCGACGACGCCTCGACCACGGTGTTCACCGGGCGGCTGGGGGTCGGACCGCATCCCTGGCTGGCCGACCACGCCGTCGCCGGGTCGGTGCTGCTGCCCGGGACCACCCACGTGGAGCTGGCCCTGCACGCCGGCGCCCGGCTGGGCCTGCCCCACCTGGAGGACCTGGCGATCGACCACCCGCTGGTCCTGGACCGCCAGGCCCAGCAGCTGCAGGTGGTGGTCGGCCCGGAGACCGGCGGCGGCCGGCCGGTCAGCGTCCACGCCCGCCCCGACGTCATCGACCCTCCGCCGTGGACCCGGTACGCCGCCGGCACCCTCACCGCCGCCCGTTCCGGACCCGTCGCACGGCTGGACGCCTGGCCGCCGCCGGGCGCCGAGCCGATCCCGGTGGCGGAGCTGTACCCGCGCTATGCCGCGCTCGGGTACGAGTACGGCCCGGCGTTCCAGGGCCTGCGCGCCGCGTGGCGCGACGGCGAGACCGTCCATGCCGAGGTGGCCCTGCCGGACGGGCTCGACCCGGCCGGCTTCGGCATCCACCCGGCCCTGCTCGACGCCGCCCTGCACACCGTCGCCCTGCTGACCTCGTCCGAGGATCTCCGGCTCCCGTTCGCGTGGACCGGCGCGGCGCTGCACGCCACCGGCGCCACCGCGCTGCGGGTCCGCCTCTCACCCGCCGGCCCGGACGCGGTCGCGCTGCTGGCCACCGACCCGGCCGGGGATCCGGTCGTCACCATCGACCGGCTGCTGACCCGCCCGGTCGACGCCGAACGGCTGCGCCCCACCGGGCCGGCCGACGCGCTGTTCGGCCTGGACTGGGTCGACGCCGGTCCGGTGCCCGCCGAGGCGTATCCGGACGCCGTGGTCCATCGGGTGACCGCCCCGCCGGGCGAGCCGACCGAGACGGTCCGGGCGGTCGTCGGCGAGGTGCTCGACGTGGTGCAGCGCTGGCTCGCCGAGGACCATCCGCAGGAGCAACGGCTCGTCATCGCCACCCACGGCGCCGTCGCGGCCCTCCCGGGCGAGCGCCCGGATCTGGCCACCGCGCCGGTCTGGGGTCTGGTCCGGGCCGCGCAGGCCGAGCACCCGAACCGCTTCGCGCTGGTCGACCTCGACGCCCCGGGCGCACCCATCGCGCACCTGCCCGACGAGCCGCAGGCCGCGATCCGCGACGGCCGCGCCTACGTCCCGCGCCTGGCCCGCCGCGCCCCCGGCGGGCCCGTCGCCTTCCGCCCCGACGGCACGGTCCTCGTCACCGGCGGCACCGGCGCGATCGGCGCCCACGTGACCCGGCATCTGATTGCCCAAGGTGTACGTCGTGTGCTGCTCCTGAGCCGCCAGGGCCCGAGCGCCCCGGGCGCGGCCGAGCTGCGCGAGGAGCTGACCGCGCACGGCGCCGAGGTGGTCCTGGTCGCCGCCGACGCCGCCGACCCCGACGCCCTGGCCGCCGTGCTGGCCGAGCACCCGGTCGCCGCGGTCGTCCACGCCGCCGGCGCCCTGGACGACGCCGTCGTCGCCAACCTCACCCCGGCGCAGGTCGAGACGGTCCTGCGCCCCAAGCTCGACGCCGCCTGGCACCTGCACCGGCTCACCGGCGACCTCGACCACTTCGTGCTGTTCTCGTCCACGGCCACGCTCGGCAGCCCCGGCCAGGCCGGCTACGCGGCCGCCAACGCGTTCCTGGACGCCCTCGCCGAGCACCGCCGGGCCGACGGCCGCCCGGCCGTGTCCCTGGCCTGGGGCCTGTGGGGCCACACCACCGGCATGACCGCCCACCTCGACCTGGCCGACCAGAGCCGGATGCACCGGGCCGGCTTCGTCGCGCTGGACCCCGCCGAGGGCGTGGCGCTGTTCGACGCGGCGCTGTCCACCGGCCGGCCGACCGCGGTCGCCGCCCGGCTGGACCCCGCCGCCCTGCGCGCCTCGGCCGCCGCGGGCACGCTGCCCCCGGTGCTGCGCGGTCTGGTCCGCGCCCCGGCCCGCCGCGCCGCCGCCGGCGCCCCGTCCGGTCCTGCCGCCGGCCCGGCCACCGGGTGGGAGCGGCGCATCGCCGCGCTCCCACCCGACGAGCGCCCGGCCGCGGCCCTGGAGCTGGTCCGCGCCGCGGTCGCCGCCGTGCTCGGCCACACCGGCGGCGAACACATCAACACCACCCGCGCCTTCAAAGACCTCGGCTTCGACTCACTCACCGCCGTCGAACTCCGCAACCGCCTCCAAACCGCCACCGGCCAACGCCTCCCCGCCACCCTCGTCTTCGACTTCCCCACCCCGACCGCGCTCGCCACCCACCTCCTCGACCAGCGCTCCCCCACCCCGGCCCCGGCCGCGATACGCCCCGCCACCAACGAACCCATCGCCATCATCGGCATGGCCTGCCGCTTCCCCGGCGGCATCCACACCCCCGAACAACTCTGGCAACTCCTCGCCAACGGCGGCGACGCGATCGGCGACTTCCCCACCGGCCGCGGCTGGAACCTCGACGACCTCCTCGACGGCGGCCGGTCGCTGGCCCGCCAGGCCGGCTTCCTGCACGACGCCGACCAGTTCGACGCGGACTTCTTCGGCATCAGCCCGCGCGAGGCGGCCGCGATGGACCCACAGCAGCGCATCCTGCTGGAGACCAGCTGGGAGACCTTCGAACACGCCGGGATCGACCCGCACGGCCTGCACAACAGCCAGACGGGCGTGTTCCTCGGCGTCATGTACAACGACTACGGCAGCCGCCTGGTCCACGCCGACCGGCCACTGACCGAGTACGAGGGGTACCTCGGCAACGGCTCCTCCGGCAGCGTCGCGTCCGGCCGCATCGCCTACACGTACGGCCTGCAGGGCCCGGCCGTCACCGTCGACACGGCGTGCTCGTCGTCGCTGACCGCGATCCACCTCGCCGCCCAGGCCCTCCGCAGCGGCGAGTGCACCCTGGCCCTGGCCGGCGGCACCACCGTCATGGCCGCACCGACGGTCTTCACCGAGTTCACCCGCCAACAGGGCCTCGCCCCCGACGGCCGCTGCAAACCCTTCGCCGACGCCGCCGACGGCACCGGCTTCTCCGAGGGCACCGGCCTGCTGCTGCTGCAGAAACTGTCCGACGCCCGGCGCGACGGCCGCACGATCCTGGCCGTCATCCGCGGTACCGCGACCAATCAGGACGGCGCCTCCAACGGCCTCACCGCCCCCAACGGCCCCTCCCAGCAACGGGTCATCCGCGCCGCCCTGGACGCCGCCGGCCTGCGACCGTCCGACATCGACGCCGTCGAGGCCCACGGCACCGGCACCACCCTCGGCGACCCCATCGAGGCCCAGGCCCTCCTGGCCGCCTACGGCCAGAACCGCACCGGACCACTCCACCTCGGCTCGATCAAGTCCAACCTGGGCCACACCCAGGCCGCCGCGGGCGTCGCCGGCGCCATGAAGATGATCCTGGCCCTCAACCACGACCTACTCCCCAAGACACTCCACATCGACCGGCCCACCACCCACGTCGACTGGACCACCGGCAACATCGCACTCCTGACCGAACCCACACCCTGGCCCCGCACCAACCGCCCACGACGAGCCGGCATCTCATCCTTCGGCCTGTCGGGCACCAACGCCCACATCGTCGTCGAGCAGGCGCCCGAACCGGCAACGCCCGAGCCATCCGCCGGCGGGCCCGTCTCCTGGCACCTCTCGGCCCGGACCCGCGGGGCGCTGCACGACCTCGGCCGGGAACTGCTGACCGACCTCGACCACCACCCCGCCGACATCGCCGCGACGCTCGGCAACCGGGCCGTGCTCGAGCACCACGCCACCGTCGTGGGCCACACCACCGACGACCTCCGCAGCGGCCTCGAAGCTCTCACGACCGGACAACCGGCGGCCCACCTGGTCACCACCCACACCCCCGAGCCCCACGGCAAGCTCGCATTCCTGCTACCCGGCCAGGGCGCCCAACACGCGGGCATGGGCCACGGCCTCTACACGACGTACCCAGACTTCGCCGCCACCTTCGACACCATCGCCGCACACCTCGACCTCCCCATGCACGACATCATGTGGGGCAACCAAACCCACCTACTCAACCAAACCCTCTACACCCAAACCAGCCTGTTCACACTGCAGATCGCCCTGCACCACCTGCTACGCGACACCTTCGGCATCACACCGGACTATCTGCTCGGACATTCGGTTGGCGAGATCGCGGGCGCACATCTTGCGGGCATCCTCAGTCTCCCCGACGCCTGCCAACTCCTTCTCGGCCGCGCCCGACTCATGCACAACCTGCCCGCCGGCGGAGCAATGGCCGCCATCCAAGCCACCCCAGACGAAATCGACGACGACACCGTCAGCATCGCCGCAGTCAACAGCCCAACCAGCACTGTGATATCCGGCGACCGGAAAGACGTCGAGGCAGTCGTCCAACGGTTCAAAGCCCAGGGACGCAAAGCCACCACCCTCGACGTCTCACACGCATTCCACTCCCACCGCATCGACCCCATCCTCGAACAACTCGAAACCATCGCCTCCGGGCTGCCGCACCACGAGCCGCACACACCACTGATCGCCAACCTCACCGGCCAGCAAATCGACGGAACCTACTGGGCACGACACGCGCGGCAAACCGTCCAGTTCCACGACGGCGTCCAGTACCTGCGGGAGCACAGGGTCACCCGATACCTCGAACTCGGCCCCAGCACGACCCTCACCACCCACGTGGACGACGGGGTCACGGCCGCCACGCTCAACCCGAAACAACCCGAAGACCTCGCCCTGCTCAGCGCGCTCGCCGGACTCGACCTGCGGCACCGCGTCAGCGGACGGCACGTCGACCTGCCCACGTACCCGTTCCAGCGCCGCGGCTACTGGCTCAACCCACCGGCCCGCCGGGCCGAGCCGCACCGGCTCGGGCAGCGGTCCACGGACCATCCGCTGCTGCCGACCGCCGTCGAGCTCGCCGACGACCGGACCGTGTTCACCGGGCGGATCGGCGCCGCCGACCCCGAATGGCTGGCCGACCACACGGTGCTCGGCACCACGCTGCTGCCCGGCACCGCGATGCTCGACATGGCCCTGCACGCGGGCCGGCAGGTGGGCTGCGAGCGGGTCGACGAGCTGACGCTGCGGGCGCCGATGGTCCTGCCGGCCGAGGGCGGGCTGGCGATCCGGGTCGCGGTGGACGCCCCCGACGAGGCCGGCCGCCGCGCGATCGCCGTGCACGCCCGCCCCGACGGCGCCGAGGAGTGGGCGCGGCACGCCGAGGGCGCCCTCGGCCGAGGTGCCGGCGCCGGGGCGGGCCTGACCAGCTGGCCGCCGCCGGGCGCCGAGGCGGTGCCGGTGGAGGGGCTGTACGAGGCGTTCGCGGGGCGGGGATACCGGTACGGGCCGCTGTTCCGGGGCCTGCGCGCGGCCTGGCGGGACGGGGCGGACCTCTACGCCGAGGTACGGCTGCCCGACGGGACCGGGGCCGACGGCTTCGGCCTGCACCCGGCGCTGTTCGACGCCGCGCTGCACGCGATGGCGGTGGACGCGACCGGCGACACCGTGCGCGTGCCGTTCGCCTGGAGGGGGGTTTCCCTCGTGGGTACCGGGGCGACCTCGCTGCGGGTCCGCCTGAGCACCGCCGAGGACGGGTCCGTCGCCCTGACGCTGGCGGACGGCACCGGGGCACCGGTCGCGACCGTGGAGGCGCTCGTCGCCCGCGAGATCGACGCCGACCAGCTTCGGGCCGCCGACTCCCGCCCGCAGCCCCTGTACGCCGTCGACTGGGTCCCGGCGTCCACCGGATCGCCCGCGACCGGTCCCGAGCTCGTCTTCGCCCAGATCACGACCGGCGACGGGGATCAGATGGCGGAGCTGGACGCCGCGGCCGGGCGCACCCTGGCGCTGCTGCAGGAATGGCTGGCAGACGACCGGCCGGCCGCCGGCAAGCTCGTCTTCGTCACCCGGCGCGCGGTGGCCACCGGGCCGGGCGAGCCCGTCGACGTCGCGGCCGCGCCGGTCTGGGGTCTGGTCCGCTCCGCCCAGGCCGAGCACCCCGGACGGTTCGTGCTGCTCGATCTCGATGCCGATCCCGCGGGGATGCCGGCGTTGCCCGCGGGAGAGACGCAGGTGGCCGTGCGGGACGGGCGGGTCCTGGTGCCGCGGCTGGTCAAGGTCCGGGTGCCCGAGGAGGCGCCGCCCGCCTTCGACCCCGACGGCACCGTGCTCGTCACCGGCGGGACCGGGGCGCTCGGCGCGCTGGTGGCCAGGCATCTCGTCACTGCGCACAAGGCGCGGCGGCTGGTGCTGGTCAGCCGGAGGGGGGTGGACGCGCCCGGGGCGGCCGAGCTTCGCGACGAGCTGCGCGCGCTCGGCGCCGACGTCACGGTCGCGGGCTGCGACGTCGGGGATCGGCTCGATCTGCAGCGGCTGCTCACCACCGTCGCGACCCAGCACCCGCTGACCGCGATCGTGCACACGGCCGGGGTGCTCGACGACGCCACGATCGCCGGGCTCACCCCCGAGCGGCTGCGCGGCGTGGTGCGGGCCAAGACGCGCGGCGCCTGGCTGCTGCACGAGCTGACCCAGCACCTGCCACTCGACACGTTCGTGCTGTTCTCCTCGGCGGCGGGGACGCTCGGCGGGCCGGGGCAGGGCAACTACGCGGCGGCCAACGCGGGGCTTGACGCGATCGCGCAGCATCGGCGGCACCTCGGCCAGCCCGCCGTATCCCTGGCGTGGGGGATGTGGGCGCACGACGGCGGGATGGCCGGGGCACTCAACCGGCAGGACTCGGCCCGGCTCGGGCGCAGCGGGCTCCTGGCGCTGAGCGCGGCCCAGGGGCTGGCGCTCTTCGACGCGGCGCTGCGGCTGGACCGGCCGGCCTCGCTGCCGGCCCGGCTCGACCCGGCGGTGCTGCGCGACCTGGCCGCGGCCGGCACCCTGCCGCCGCTACTGCACGGCCTCGTCCCCGCGGCGGCCGCCGGCAACGCGAACGGGGCGGCGGCGGACTTCGCCGCGATGCCCGAACCGCAGCGGCGCGAGGCGCTGCTCGACCTGGTGCGCGCGAACGTCGCGATCGTGCTCGGCGGGGACCGGCCGGTCGCCGTCGAGCCCGGCCGGGCGTTCAAGGAGCTCGGCTTCGACTCGCTCACCGCGGTCGAGCTGCGCAACCGGCTCAACGCCGCGACCGGGCTGCGGCTGTCGGCCACCCTGCTGTTCGACCACCCGAACGCCGCGGCGCTGGCCGGCCACCTGGCCGGCGAGTTCGCCGCCCAGGAGGGCCCGGCGGACGGCGCGGAGGCGGCGGTGCGCAACGCCCTCGCCGGCATCCCGTTGCAGCGCCTGCACGAGGCCGGCCTTCTCGACGGGCTGCTGCGTCTCGCCGGGCTGCCCGCCGAGACGACCGCGGCGCTACGTCTCGCGGGGCTGCCCGCCGGGGCGCCGGGAGATGACGCCGCCACGGCGCAGGACATCGACACCATGGACGCCGGCGACCTGATCCGGCTCGCTCTCGAAGGCAGTGACCGATGACCGCTTCACAGCAGGAAACGCCGGACATCGTCCAGGCGCTCAGGGCGTCGCTCAAGGAGACCGAGCGGCTGCGCCGGCAGAACCGGGAGCTGGCCGCCGCGGCGGCCGAGCCGATCGCGATCGTGTCGATGGCGTGCCGGTTCCCGGGCGGGGTGGCCACGCCCGAGCAGCTGTGGGACCTGCTGGCCGAGGGGCGCGACGCGGTCACCGAGTTCCCGGCCGACCGCGGCTGGGACCTCGACGCGCTGTTCGACCCGGACCCGGACCGGGTCGGCTGCTCCTACACCAGGGAGGGCGGCTTCCTCACGGACGCGGGCGCCTTCGACGCGGCGTTCTTCGGCATCAGCCCGCGGGAGGCGCTCGCCATCGACCCGCAGCAGCGGCTCCTGCTGCAGGTGGCGTGGGAGGCCGTCGAGCGGGCCGGGATCGACCCCGAGACCCTGCGGGGCAGCCCGACCGGGATCTACGCCGGCGTGATGTACAACGACTACGGCGGCCGCCTGATCGACCGGATCCCCGACGGGTTCGAGGGCTACATCGGCAACGGCAGCGCCGGCAGCATCGCCACCGGCCGCGTCGCCTACACCCTCGGCCTGGAAGGCCCGGCGGTCACCATCGACACCGCCTGCTCGTCCTCGCTCGTCGCGCTGCACCTGGCGGCCGAGGCGCTGCGCCGCGGCGACTGCACGCTGGCGCTGGCCGGCGGCGTCACGGTGCTGGCCACCCCGAGCACGTTCGTCGAGTTCAGCCGGCAGCGCGGGCTGGCCCCGGACGGGCGGTGCAAGGCCTTCGCGGGCGCGGCCGACGGCGTCGGCTGGGCCGAGGGGGTCGGCCTGGCGCTGGTCGAGCGGCTCAGCGACGCCCGGCGCCTCGGCCACCCCGTCCTGGCGGTCATCCGCGGGTCGGCGGTCAACTCCGACGGCGCCTCCAACGGCCTCACCGCCCCGAACGGCCCGTCGCAGCAACGGGTCATCCGCCGGGCGCTGGCCGGCGCCGGCCTGCGAGCGTCCGACGTGGACGCCGTCGAGGGCCATGGCACCGGCACGACGCTGGGCGACCCGATCGAGGCGCAGGCCCTGCTGGCCACCTACGGGCAGGACCGGGACGCCCCGCTGCACCTGGGCTCCGTCAAGTCCAACCTAGGGCACACCCAGGCCGCGGCCGGGATCGCCGGGGTCATGAAGCTGGTCCTCGCCCTGCGCCACGAGCGGCTGCCCAAGACGCTGCACGTCGACGCGCCCAGCCCGCACGTCGACTGGGAGAGCGGCAACGTCCGGCTGCTGACGGAGGCCGTGCCGTGGCCGCGTAACGGCCGCCCGCGCCGGGCCGGCGTCTCCTCGTTCGGCGTGAGCGGCACCAACGCCCACCTGATCATCGAGGAGCCGCCCGTCCCCGACGACCGCCCGGCGCCCGCGCTCCAGGCGCCGTGGATCGTCAGCGCGCGCACCCCGCAGGCGCTTCGCCGCTACGCGGGAAGCCTCGCCGAGCACGCCGGCGGCGACCCCGGGGACGTCGCGTACACCCTGGCCGGGCGGACCGCCTTCGCGCACCGGGCCGTCATCCTCGACGACCACCGGCGCGGCCTCGCCGCCCTCGCCGCGAGCGGGCCCCACACCGTGCTGCCCGACACCGTCGTCACCAACGCGAGCACGGCCGCGCCGGGCAAGCTCACCTTCGTCTTCCCCGGCCAGGGGTCGCAGTGGCCCGGGATGGCGGTCGACCTGGCCGCCGCCGACCCGGCGTTCGCCGCCCACCTCGACGCCTGCGCCGCCGCCCTCGCCCCGCACATCGACTGGGACTTCGCCGCGGCCCTGCGCGACCCCGCCCTGCAGGAGCGCACCGAGGTCGTCCAGCCGGTGACGTTCGCCGTCGTCGTGGCCCTGGCCCGCCGCTGGCTCGACTTCGGCGTGCGGCCCGACGCGGTCATCGGCCACTCCCAGGGCGAGCTCGCCGCCGCCCACGTCGCCGGGATGCTGAGCCTGGCCGACGCGGCGAAGATCGTCGCGGTGCGGGCCCGGGCGCTCGCCCGGCTGTCCGGCATCGGCGGCATGGTCTCCGTCCCGCTGCCGGCCGACGAGATCGAGCTGCCGGAAGGCGCGGTGATCTCCGCGCTCAACAGCCCGTCCACCACGGTCGTGTCCGGGTCGGCGGCCATCGTCGACGCGCTGCTGGCCGCCTATCCGCGGGCCCGGCGGGTCAACATCGACTACCCGTCGCACAGCCCGCACGTCGAGGCGCTGCGCGAGCAGGTGCTGGCCGACCTCGCCGGGGTCACGGCGTCGCCCGGCGAGATCCCGTTCGTCTCCACCGTCACCGGCGAGCCCGTCGACCACGCGCGGCTGGGCGCCGAGTACTGGTACGACAACCTCAGATGCCTGGTCCGCTTCCATCCGACGCTGCGCGCGCTGGCCGGCCGCGGCCACAACGCCTTCATCGAGGTGAGCCCCCACCCGGTGCTCACCATCGGGGTCGCCGAGACCCTCCCCGACGCGCACGTGCTGCCCACCCTGCACCGCAACCGGCCCGGCCCGGAGCAGTTCCGCGCCGCGCTGGCCCGTGCGCACACGGCCGGCCTGCCGGTGCGCTGGCCGCGGGCCGGGCGGCTCGTGGACCTGCCGACGTACCCGTTCGAGGAGCGCTCGTACTGGCTGGCCGCCAGGCCCGTCGCCGGGCTCGGCGGCACCGGGCACCCGCTGCTGACCGCGGCGGTCACCAGCCCCGAGCCGGAGCTGACCGTCCACACCGGGCGGCTGTCCGCGGCCGTCCACCCGTGGCTGGCCCAGCACGCCGTCGGCGGGACCGCGCTGCTGCCCGGCACCGGCCTGATCGAGCTGGCCCTGCACGCCACCCCGCCCACCCACTCGCTGCGGGAGCTGGTGCTGGAGGCCCCGCTGCGGCTGCCGCCCGGCGGGGTGCAGGTGCAGGTGACCGTGGACGGGAAGGGCGCCGTGGCCGTGTACTCCCGCGCCACCGACGACGACCCGTGGACCCGGTACGCGGCCGGCTCGATCGTGCCGCAGGAGGAAACGCGCCCCCCGCGCCGCCTGGAACAGCGACAGCCGCTCGACCTCGACGGGCTCTACGAGCGTTTCGCCCGGCACGGGTACGACTACGGCCCCGTCTTTCGAGGCCTGCGCGCCGCCTGGCGCAGCGGAGAAGACATCGTCGCCGAGGTCGCGCTCCCGGCCGACCAGCAGGCCGACGCCTACGGCATCCACCCGGCCCTGCTCGACGCCGCCCTGCACGCGCTCGCCGTGGACACGCAGACGGCCGAGGTCGCGGTGCCGTTCCTGTGGGAGGGGGTCACGCTGCACGCCCGCGGGGCCGGCGCCCTCGAGGTCCGGCTGACCCGGCTGGGCCCGGACCGGCTCGCCCTGGAGGCCACCGACGCCACCGGCGCCCCCGTCCTGTCCGTGCGCTCGCTCGCCGTGCGCGCCATCGACCCCGCCCAGCTGGCCGCGCCGGCCATCGACCAGGAGGCGCTGTTCCACCTGGAGTGGGTGCCCGCGGCGAACGAGCAGCCCGGCACGGCCGGAGCCGAACTGCTGGCCGGAAACACGGTCACGGACGTCCTCGACCGAGTCCAGCGGTGGCTGAAGGACCCGCCGGCCAACACCCGGTTGGCCGTCGTCACCACCGGCGCGGTCGCCACCCACCCCGGCGAGCACGTGCCGGACCTGGCCGGTGCCGCCGTGTGGGGCCTGGTCCGCAGCGCACAGGCCGAGCACCCCGGGCAGTTCGTCCTGCTCGACCACGACGGGGCCGGCGAGGAGGCGATCCGGGCCGCGCTGGCCCGCCCCGAGCCGCAGCTGGCCATCCGGCAGGGCGTCGCGCTCGCCCCGCGGCTGGCCCGGGCCGACCGGCTGCTGAGCCCGCCGGACGGGCCGTGGGAGCTCGGGCTGCACGGCGGCGGCGGGACCATCGAGTCGGTCGGCCTGCTGCCGGTCGAGCGCCCGGACGGACCCGGGCCGGGCGAGGTCATCGTCGCGCTGCGGGCCGCCGGCCTCAACTTCCGCGACGTGCTGATCTGCCTCGGGATGTACCCCGGGAAGGCCACCATCGGCGGCGAGGGCGCCGGCGTCGTGCTGGCGGTCGGCGAGGGCGTGACCCGCTTCGCCCCCGGCGACCGGGTGATGGGCATGTTCCCGGAGGCCGGCCCGCGGGCCACCACCGACGAGCGGCTGCTCGCCCCCGTCCCCGACGGCTGGAGCTTCGCCGAGGGCGCCTCCGTGCCGGTCGCGTTCCTCACCGCCTACTACGGCCTGGTCGACCTGGCCGGCCTGCGCCCGGGCGAGACGCTGCTGCTGCACGCGGTGACCGGCGGGGTCGGCATGGCCGCCACCCAGCTGGCCCGGCACTGGGGCGTGGAGGTCTTCGGCACGGCCAGCGCGGGCAAGCGCGCGGTCGCGCACGCCCAGGGCTACGACGACGCCCACCTCGGCAACTCCCGGACGCTGGACTTCGCCGGGCAGTTCCTCGCCGCCACCGGCGGCCGGGGCGTCGACGTGGTGCTCAACTCCCTGGCCCGCGACTACGTCGACGCCTCGCTGCGCCTGCTGCCGCGCGGGGGCCGGTTCGTCGAGATGGGCAAGACCGACGTGCGCGACCCGGCCCGCGTCGCCGCCGACCACCCGGGCGTGCGCTACCTGGCCTTCGACGTCACCGATCCCGGCCCGGACCGGCTCGCCGAGATCTTCGCCGAGCTGACGCCGCTCTTCGCCGCCGGGGTGCTGCGGCCGCTGCCGGTGACGGCGTGGGACATCCGGCGGGCGCCGGAGGCGCTGCGGTACCTCAGCCAGGCCCGCCACACCGGCAAGCTGGTCCTGACCATCCCCCGCCCGCCCGACCCGGACGGCACGGTCCTCATCACCGGCGGCACCGGCCTGCTCGGCACCCTGATCGCCCGGGACCTCGTCGAGCGGCACGGGATGCGCCACGTGCTGCTCGCGAGCCGGAGCGGCGCAGCGACGACACAGCTCGGCCCCGAGGTCACCGTGGCCGCCTGCGACGCCGGCGACCGGGAGTCCCTCGCCGCGCTGCTCGCCGGCATCCCGGCCGAGCACCCGCTGACCACGGTCATCCACGCGGCCGGCGTGCTGGCCGACGCCACCGTGGACGCCCTCACCGCCGAGCAGGTGGAGGCGGTACTGCGCCCCAAGGCCGACGCCGCCCGGCACCTGCACGAGCTGACGCGGGACCTGGATCTGGCCGAGTTCGTCCTGTTCTCCTCGGCGACGGGCACCTGGGGCGCGCCCGGCCAGGCCAACTACGCCGCCGCCAACGCGGTGCTGGACGCACTCGCCCAGGACCGGCGGGCGCACGGCCGGCCGGCGGTCTCGATGGGCTGGGGCCTGTGGGCGCCGGCCAGCGGGATGACCGGCCACCTGGGCCGGGCCGACCTGGCCCGGCTGCGCCGCAGCGGCGTGCGGGCGCTGTCCGCCGAGGAGGGGGTGGCCC